>JASHXS010000040.1 GCA_030043405.1 Thermoplasmata archaeon
GAGCCTCGACGCCCCCGGTCGGCCCAGCGCAGATCCGGTTCGGCACACCTAATCAAGGGGGCGGAGTTCCCACCGACGAGGTTCTATCATGAGCACTCCGACCGGCGAGAGCCACTGGGAGGCCGAGGTCCGCATGCTCCGCAAGGAGATCGAGGAACTCCGCGCCGAGCAACGCGAGATGGCGAACTCGATCAACCAGCTCGTCACCACGTTCCGCTCCCTCGCGACGCACCTGGGGATCGCCGCCGAACCGTACGGCGGGAAGCGCAAGGCCGACCGGGACGTCCCGGGGTTCGCCTAGGTCGGTGGCCGGCGTGCAGGTTCGCTATCGCATCGACGCCACCGCCCGGGACGGCCATCGGACCCGGTTCTCGATGGAAGTATCCGGGCTTCGCCAACCGACCGTCGACGTGGTCGTACCCTCCTGGGTCCCCGGGTCGTACCATCTGGTGAATTATGTCCGGGGGTTCCGGGATCTGCGCGCCCGCGCCGGCCCCAACGGCCCCTCGCTTCCCGTGGACCGGTCCGGCGCCAGTCGGTGGACGATCCACACCGCGGACCACGCGGACCTGACCATCGACTATACCGTGTATGGTCACGAGATGGTGACCGAGGCCTTCGACCTCACCCCGGAGCACCTGTTCGTCAACGCCGCCCTCTGCCTACCCTTCGTGGACGGGCACCTGGACGCCCCCATCGAGGTGGAGCTGCAGGTTCCCCCGGACTGGAAGGTCGTCACGGAACTCGAGGAGGTACGCGCGCGACCTCCCACCTATCGGGCGAAGGATTACGACGAACTGGTGGACAGCCCGATCGACGCGGGCCATCCACTGGTGGTCACCTTGCGACCCCACGGGATCCCGCACCGGCTCTCGATCTGCGGGGAAGGCGGGAACTACGAGGTCCACCGACTGGAGGAGGACCTCGGGAAGATCGTGGACGCGACCATCCGAATGGTCGGTGACTCGCCGTTGGCGGCGTACACCTTCTTCGTCCATCTCTCCGACGTACCCGACGGCGGGCTGGAGCACGCCACCTCCAACTCCGGCGTCGTCCCCCGGACCTCGTTCGAGCCGCGGGAGCGGTACGAATGGTTCCTCGGCCTCGAGAGCCACGAGTACTTCCATCTGTACAACGTCAAGCGGATCCGGCCGAAGGTCCTCGGCCCGTTCGACTACACCCGCGAGAACTACACCGGGATGCTCTGGTGGATGGAAGGGACGACCGACTACTTCTCCGACCTGGTCCTTCGACGGGCCGGGCTGTACACCCCGAGCCGCTTCCTGGAACTGGAGGCCAAGTACGCCAAGGGCCTGCTCGAGACCCCGGGTCGGCGGTCTCTCTCGCTGGAGGAGCTTTCCCGCATCGCCTGGGTCGACTACTACCGGCAGTACGAGGAGACCCCGAACCAGTCGATCTCCTACTACGTCAAGGGCCATCTCGTCTCGATGTGCCTCGACCTCGAGATCCGCCATCGGACGGAGACCGCCGCGTCGCTGGAGACCGTGCTTCAGGTCCTCTGGCGGGAGTACGGGAAGCCCGGTCGCGGGCTCGCGGAGGGGGAACTCCAGGCGGTCGCTGAGCGGGAGACCGGCCTCGGCCTCGACGAATTCTTCGCCCGCTACGTCCGGGGGACGACCGAAATCGACTTCGACCGGTTCGCGCGGTACGCCGGTCTCACGTTCTCACCGAAACCGAAGCCAGCCGACGATACGTCGCCGACGCCCGGCTATCTCGGACTCCACCACCGCGAGGTCGGAGGGCTCTGCCGGGTCACGCAGGTCCTCCAGGACACGCCGGCGCACCGAGCGGGGGTGAGCCCCGGCGACGAGATCGTCGCCCTCAACGGCTCGAAGGTGACCGGTACGTCGTTCCCGAAGGACCTCGAAGGGTACCCGCCCGGGACCCCGCTCGACCTGGCCCTCTTCCGACGAGGGTTCCTGCGGCACGTCGCCGTGACGACCGGCACCCCGCCGCCCGAGAAGTACGAGTTCACCCCGGTCGAGGGGCCGACGGACCTGGCGAAGCGGGTATACCAGTCCTGGATCGGGGTCGCCTGGGAGCCAGCCAAGACGCCGGGACCGGCCCCGCGACCTAGCTGACGGGCCCGGCGGTCTGCAGGGGGATGGCCTTGCGGCCGTACCGCCACTCTCCTTCCATCGGGTACAGCCGTCGGAGGCGAGTGCTCACCCGGGCGCCGATCGGAAGGTCGCCCGGATTGGCGTCCGTGACCTGGAGCGTGAGCCGGACCCCGGGCGAGAGCTCGACGAGCACGACGCCGTAATCACCGAGGGCCCCGACCTGGAGGTCGAACTCCGTCGGCTGACCGCCCTTCCCGATCGTGGTGGCAGCGACCACCGTCCCCCCGTCGAGCGGCTGCGCCTCCGGGACCAGCGCGTCGCGGTGACCGCACCCCCGACAGACCCCGCGGGCCGGGAAGGTGAGTGAATGACAGTGAGCACATCGCTCGCCCACCAGCCGCCATCGGCTCGGCAGGTTCTCGAGGTATCGCGCTCGGGGCACATACGCCCCCTCCGACACCGCCGTGGGCAGAGCCTCGACGAACGGCCGGATCGACTCCATCACGAGCGGACGTGGGGGTCGGGGGACGGGGGCCGGGGCGGCGACCCCGGGCCCGGACCCGAGCAGCAGCGCGATCGCACCCGACAGCGCGTCGGGGCCCCGGAAGAGGAGCTCCCGATCGGAAGTGGACAGCGGAGCCCCGGGGGAGAACCAGAGCACGGCCGCCCCGGCGCCCCCGCCCGGCGTCCCTGGGACCGGGGGGGCCCCCCGTTCCGGCAACTCGGCCACCGCCACCAACTGGGGAGTCTCCTGGGTCGGCAACTCGATCTGCGACATGGCCTCGCGAAGTCCGGCGACCCCGGCCCCGTGGCGGGCGACCTCGATCGGGCGGCCCAGCAGGGCCGCCACCCCCCAGTCCACCACGGGCGGGAAGTCGCCCACCAAATGGACCCGAGTCGCGCCGGGCTCTCCGCGGGGTACGGCCGGCAGGCGCTCGATCGCCGTCGCGACGAGCGTGAAGGCGTCCTCGTCCGGGCCGGCCACGACCCGGCCCGAGTCGACGTAACCGGGGACGTACCACGCTCCCGCCACCAACCGCGCCATGGCCTCACCCCTGCCGGAACAGGGAGACGGCGGCGGTCGCTCCGGCGCCGCCGACGTTGTGGGCCAGGGCCATGGAGGCCCCGGCGACCTGGCGATCGCCGGCCTGGCCCCGCAGCTGCAGAAAGATCTCGTACACTTGGCTCACGCCGGTGGCGCCGATCGGGTGGCCCTTCGCCTTCAGTCCCCCATCGGGATTCACCGGGAGGCGCCCGCCGGCCCCGGTGTGTCCCTCCAGGGTCAGGGCCACGGCCCCACCGGGAGGCGCGTACCCGAGGTCCTCCAGCGCGAGGAGCTCGGCGATTGTGAAACAGTCATGGACCTCCAAGAAGGAGATCGCGTCGCGCTCGACGCCCGCCTCGTGGAACGCCTGGTCGGCCGCCCGCCGCGTCGCCGAGAATCGGGTCAGGTCGGGACGTTCCTGGACCGCCAGCCGATCGGCCGCCGCCCCCAGTCCCTCGACCCAGACCGGTGTGTCGGTAAACTCGTGCGCCCGGTCGGCGCGCGCCAGCAGCAGGGCCGCCGCCCCATCGCTCACCGGGCAGCAGTCGTAGAGACCCAGCGGGTCGGCGACCCTCGGCGCCTTGAGGACGTCCTCCCGGGCGACCCGTTTCTGGAAGTGGGCGT
>JASHXS010000041.1 GCA_030043405.1 Thermoplasmata archaeon
GAGGCGTTGGACGAATCGGAGCCGGGGCGTCGTTCGAGGGTCGAAGTCCGGAAACTCGCGTTGGATCGTGCCCACCAGCATCGCCTCCACTGCCGTCCGGGCGCTCGGGGGCCGGTCCGCCAGATACGCCCACGACACCCCGGGCAGCTGGGTGGCCAGTGCCTCGCCGATGTCGGGCCGAGGTTTGAGGGCGACCAACAGCCGGGTCGCGGGCGCGAGGTCCTCGCCGGGGGGGGCGGCCGGTGGGTCCGATCGGGAAGCCGGCGCGGACACGGGAATGATCAGGGGTGGTCTGCGGGAGCGGCCCGCGGAGCCTGCAGCGTCAGTTCACGTTCGATGTGGTGGCCCGCCCTCTCGGCAAAGGCGCGAGCTTCCGCGATGGTCTGACCACGCGCCACGGCCACGCCCAGCCGGCGGTCGGCGTACGCCTCGGGCTTCCCGAAGAGGTAGATCCGGACCCCCGAGTCCGCCAGGGCCGACGACAATCCCCCGAACGAAGGCGCCCAACCCGGCGCCGACCCGAGGATGACGTGGGCCGCGGCGGGAGTGGTCGGCTCGGGGCCGACGTACGGGAGTCCGAGGATCGCACGGGCATGCAGGGCGAACTCGCTGTTCCACTGGCTGCCCAACGTCACGAGTCCGGTATCGTGCGGCCTCGGAGAGACTTCGCTGAAGTACACGGTCCCTCCACGGACGAAACACTCGACGCCGAAGATGCCCACGCCGCCGAGTTGGTCCGTCACTGCGGTCGACGTCGCCTGGAGGGACCGCAGCACGTCGGGCGGGAATCCCTCCGGCTGCCAGCTCTCGTGGTAGAGCGTCCCCGGGCGCACGTGGCCGATCGGGTCCATGACGGTCGTCACGACCTGACCATTCGGGTCGTAGTGCCGCAAGGTCAACATCGTCACCTCGTGATCGAACGGGATGAACTCCTCGATCATCACCCGCGGGTTCCGCACGCGTCCGTGCTCGCTCGCTTCCCGATACGCCGCCTCGACCGCGGCCGCGTCCCGCACCACGGTCATCCCGTGGCCCGAGCTGGACATCACCGACTTGAAGACCGCGGGGAGCCCCAGGTCCTGGACGGCCTGACGGGCCTCCTCGAGGTTGTCGACCATCCGGAAGGCGCTGGCCTTCACGTGGGCCTGCTCGGTCGCCAGTCGTCGGATCCGCTCCCGGTCCATGGTCGCCCGGGTCGCGTCGGCGCGAGGGATGACGGTCCAGCCTTCCGCCTCGAGCCGCACGAGCTCGGGCGTGGCGATCTGCTCGATCTCCGGCACCAGCACGTCGGGGGCCTCGCGCTCGACCAGCGCCCGCAGGGCGGCCGGGTCCGTCATCGCCACGACGTGCGCCCGATGGGCCACCTGCATGGCCGGGGCCTTGTCGTAGCGGTCCACCGCCACGACCTCGGCCCCCAGTCGCATCGCCTCGATCGCAATCTCGCGGCCGATCTCCCCGCTGCCCAGCAGCATGACCTTGGGAGCGTCGCCGACGAGCGGACTCCCCAGGCGGTCTCGGAACGCGACGCCCGCGACCCGGCCGTGAGAGGGCATGTCGGGCGGTAGAGCCGGGAGGGGAAGAATACTGCGACGAGGGCGGAGGCGCCCTACTCTTCCCCCATCGTGCGCGGCTTCGGGATGACCTTCGGCTGGTCCTCCAGACCCGGCATCCCGGTCTTCCCCCGGACGATGTCACAATCCTTCCAATTCACCCCGACCGTGACCCGAGGGAAGGCGACCTTGAGGGTGTAGTTCGCGAGCTTTCCGATGACGAGTCCCTGGGAGCCCGGCACCAGATTCGGGTTCATCACCGACAGGTCGCGGGTCAGGACGACCCGCGTCTCGCCGAAGACGATCTGGGATAGTTCACTTCGGTCTTCCATCGTGGTGGACCGCGAGGCGCCGGTGGGCATAAATCGGGCGCGGTCGAGGGAGAGCGACGATACGGTTACTTACGAGAGCCGTTCGCCACGGTCGTGGCAGATCACGCGCGCCGCGGCCCGCGCCGCCCGCCGTTGAGCGCGGCGGCCCGGCGGAACCGCGCCGACTGGGAGCGGGAGGCCGTCGCCTACGAGCGTCGGCACGGGACCGGGTTGGGCCGCTCGGGCGGGATGGTCTGGGGCCTCTGGCACCTCCCCGAGTCCCGACTCGGTGTGCTCGACGAGGTGCGCGGCAAGGACGTGCTGGAGTTGGGCTGCGGGGCCGCTCGCTGGTCGGTGGCGCTGGCGGGCCGCGGCGCCCGCGTGACCGGCCTGGACGTCTCGCCCCGGCGATTAGCCCAGGCCCGGGCCGTCGCCGAGCGGGCCCACGCACGGGTCCGATTCCTGGAGGCCAGCGCCGAAGCCGTCCCGCTCCCCGACGAGTCCTTCGACCTGATCTTTTGTGACTGGGGGGCGATGACCTTCTGCGACCCGTACCGGACGGTACCGGAGGCCGCGCGCCTGCTGCGACCCGGGGGGCTCTTCGCGTTCTCGAACGCCAGCCCACTGCGGTCGATCTGTCTGGACCGACGTCGCGACCGGATCGGCCGCACGATCCGGTATGACTACTTCGGCCTCCACCGGATCGACTATCCGGAAGGAGTGGAGTTTCAGCTCACCTACGCGGACTGGGTCCGCCTGTTCCTCGCGTCGGGGCTCCGATTGGAAGGTCTGCTCGAGACCCGTCCTCCGGTTGGGGCTCGGAGCCGTTACCTGCGACTACGTCAGGACGACTGGGGTCGTCGCTTCCCGCTCGAGGTCATCTGGAAACTGCGGAAGCCCGCCGAGCCGGCGGCTCGGGCCCGGCCCTCGAAAAGTTAGCTCGATTTGCGCCCCTTCCCTATTTAACTCCAACCGGTGGATTAAGTAGTAGGAGTGCGTGCGACGTCCTAACATGTCAGCCGGGGGGACGTCGATGGAATCGGCACACGGCATGCAAGAGGCACCGCCGAAAGTCGAGGAGAAGCCCGAGTGGTGGGCGAGCCCAGCGACCCTAGGGTTGATGGGGTTCGGCACGACCACGATTCTGGCAGGGCTGAACGACGGGGGCTGGATCCTTTGGGGATCCCTGCTGTCGATGGCCATCTTCTTCGGTGGAGCCGCCCAGGTCATCGCCGGCATCATTGCCCTCCGCAAGGGCAACATGTTCGCCGGGACCGCGTTCATCGGCTACGGGATGTTCTGGTTGGCGTTCAACAGTATCGTGACGGTGTACGTCGTAGCCGCCCCAGGTTCAGCCCTGACCACCGGTGGATACGACATTGCCGCGTTCACGTTTGTCTGGTTCATGTTCACCTTCGCCTTCCTGATCAACGCACCAAAGCACGGCTGGGGGATCACCGCAGTGTTCCTGACCCTGACCATTGCGTTCCTCCTGCTGACCGTCCAGTGGTGGCAGGTGGGGGCGGGGAACGTGCTCAGCATGAACCTCTACAAGGTCATCGGAGGCGAGATCATCCTGACAGGAGCTCTCGCCTATGTGGTGGGGCTCGCGGACCTGACGAACTGGAACTACGGTCGGAGGATCATCCCCGTCTAACGGGGGCTCGAGCCTCCGGGACCAACCCCTTCCTTCTCGTCTTTTCCAGTGGACTGAGATCTACCCGGGACTCGCGTTGCGTGTCTTCGGCAGGCCCAACTGGACCGCGCCCCGGACGATCAGGATCGCGGCCGTGAACAGGGGTAGTAGCGAAAGGTCGGCGTACGGCCAGGCGATGCCGAGGGCCTCCCCGAACCAGAATACGGCGAAGGTGAACAGCATGGACGTGGCCACCAACTTGAGCCAGGGTACCTTCACCTTGCGGAGCTGCTCGTGGATGGCGAAGGCCAGGACCACGAGGAGGCCCCCGGCGACGAGGGCGCCGACCACGGCCGACGTACCGTACCCTGCAGCCGTGATGCCCAGGAGCACGACCACGGTCTCGACCGCCTCGACGGCGCCGGCGGTCAAGCCGGTACCAAACTGCACCGCGCTGCCGAACTTCGGTGGCGGGATGGCGCTCGGCGGGGCGGCGGCCCGTCGATACGTCCGTAGGGTGCTTCGAAACAGGAACACTCCGAAGGCCGCCAGCAGAACACCGGAGACGAGCAGCAGGAAGACGGGGTGAATGAGGGTGATCGATACACCGACCGCCAGCGCGACCACGGCGACGGCGCTGACTCCCACCACCGCCCCGGCCGCTCCCGGCCGGGCCGTGGGGTGGTCCGCGCTGACCGCGACGACGAGGATGACCACCTCGGTCATCTCCAGCAACGTGATGACGAAGGCGACCAGCAGGGCGGGGAGGTAGAGGGTCAGCGCCACGGCTGGCCCGGGCGGTTCATCGGAGCGCCCACGTCTGGAGTCCTTCGGACTCGAACGAAAAGTCGGTGACGGTGCCCCCCGACGACTGGACCGCCTTCGCGACCTCAGCGCGCCGGGCGAAGTCGCAGAAGAGCAGGATGTAACCGCCGCCCCCGCTGCCCACCAGTTTCCCCCCCAGCGCTCCGGCGGCTCGCGTGCGCTCGTAGAACGCATCGATCTGCGGGTTCGAGATGCCGTCCGTGAACTGCTTCTTCTGCTGCCACGCCTCGTCGAGCAGGCGTCCCATCGCGTCGATGTTGCCGCGGAGCAGCTCGTTCTTCATGTCGATCGCGAGCGCCTTGGTCGCGTCGAGCGCCCGCACCGTGGCGCTCGCCTTCTGCGTGTAGTTCGCCTGCTGTCGCTGGATGATGTCGTCCGAGTTGTGGATCGTACCGGTATAGCAGAGCAGGAGCCGGTAGGCGAGCTCGTTCGCGACCTCCCGCGAGATCTTGAGGGGCGTCACGATCGATCGGCCGGGTCCGAATTCCATGAAGTTGAACCCGCCGAACGCCGCGGCGTACATGTCCTGCCGTCCGCCCTTGAGTCCGAGCTCCTCCCGCTCGATGCGGTAGGCGAGCTCGGCGACCTCGTAGGCCGTCCAGGACTCCCGCAGGTACCGTTGAAAGGCTCCGACCAGCGCGACCGCCATGGTGGAAGAGCTTCCGAGGCCGGTCCCCACCGGGGCGTCGGAGTGCAGGAAGAGGCGCAACGACTCGCACTGGCGGTCCGACTTCGGTCGGAGCACGTTCACCGCCCCCTTGACCAGGTCGAGCTCCCCGTCGTAGACGAGGTCCTCCGGCTTCGCATAGTTGACGGACAGGTTGTAGTCCAGGGAGGTGACCGACACCGATCCGTCCTCGGGCGGACTCGCCTCCAACGTCACGTAGGCGTACCGGGAGATCGTACAGTTGAGGACCGCGCCACCCTTCTCC
The DNA here is from genome assembly GCA_030043405.1 of Thermoplasmata archaeon. Lineage (GTDB taxonomy): Archaea > Thermoplasmatota > Thermoplasmata > Lutacidiplasmatales > UBA184 > Lutacidiplasma. Next base: position 5,255 of record JASHXS010000041.1, read on the forward strand.
TCCGGGTAGGGGGAGACATCGGTGCCGCCGCCCGCGAAACTGATCCGAAGGGGGGCCTTCGCCCGGAGGATGGTCATGAACGTCGGGCCGACGGACCCTGCGAACATAATGGTTGTCGGACGCCGGTGCCGGTGCACCGGGTACGACCGAGCGATTTATCCTCGGGCCCGGTTCCGAGGGGCGTGACCCGTCGTTACCCTGGTCCCTCCCTCGCCGTCGATGCGGTGTGGGTGCGTCGCAATCGAGTCCTCCTCGTCCGGCGGGGGCGTCCTCCCTTTCGGGGCGCCTGGGCCCTCCCCGGCGGCTTCGTCGAGATCGGGGAGACGGTCGAACGAGCCGTCCAACGTGAATTGCGCGAGGAGACGGGACTGACAGGCCGGGTGGGCCGCCTGCTCGGGGTGTATTCTGACCCGCACCGAGACCCACGCAAGCACACGGTCTCCGTCGTGTTCGAGATCCTCGGGCCGGGCGGAAGACCTCGGGGGGGTGACGACGCCGCCAGCGCCGAATGGGTGCCGCTCCGACCGACGCCCCGGTTGGCGTTCGACCATGGGCGCATCCTCGGAGACGCCCTCCGCACGCTCGGCCTTGCCCACTGGCCCGGGGCGCCCCGCCGGCCCGCTTCGGCTACTTCCCGCCGGGCAGCTCGGACGGCACGGCGCGTGGGCTAGACGCCCCGGCGTCTCGACCCCGGTTCCAGGACAGGATCGCGGCCACCCCCAGCACGCCGGCGGAGACGTAGAGAGCGTTGTGCAATCCGACCAGGAACGCTGTCGGGATGCCTCCCGTCAACGTGCCGAGGAAGACGGCGTACGCGACATCCTTCGGGACGGTCGCGCCGGCGATCGCAAAGGCGAGGACAAAGCTGAGCAACGCCCCCATGTTCTGGAGCGTGCTGCGAAGACCGCTCACGGAGCCGAGTCGATCCGGTGGGGCCTGGCTCATGATCGCGAGCGTGTTCGCGGGGAAGAACATCCCCGTGCCGAGACCGGTCACGAGCGAGATGATCGGCACCCATCCGAGCCAGGTCGACGCCCCCAGCGCGGAGTACGCCGCGATGCCGACGAGCATCAGCACGATCCCGCCCGTGGCCATCGCTCGGGTCCCGGTCCGGTAGGCGAGGCGTCCCATCAGCGGACCCGCCACCGCGCCGACACAATAGCCGGGCACTAGGAGTAAGGAGGCGTCCAGCGGGGTCAGCGCCCGGACCCCCTGCAGATAGAGGGTCAGGAGGAAGACGATCGAGAGGTAGCCGAGGCTCTGGAAGAAGCCGGCCACGAGCGAGAAACCCAGCAGACGGTTTCGGAGGTCCTGCACTTCTACGAGCGGTTGGGCCGCGTGGATCTCGAGGTAAAAGAAGACCGGGAGCAACAGAAGGCCGAGCGTCAGGTACCCGTACGTGAGCCAGCTGCCCCCGTAGATCGCCAGTTCAATCGCCCCGTACGAAACCGCCGCCAGTAACGCGGTGAGCGTGACGAAGCCGGGCCAGTCGAACTGGGTAGGTGTCCGCGGGGTGGCGGGGAGGACCCGAAGGCCGAGGGCCACGGCACCGACGCCGATCGGGATATTGATGAAGAAAATGTACCGCCAGCCCAGCGCCGTCGTGATCACGCCCCCGAGAAGGATCCCGAGGATCGCGCCGACGCCCCAGCCGAGCGCGAGCATCCCGAAGGCCGTTCCGCGCCGTTGTGGGGGGAAGATGTACGCCAGGATCGCGCTGCCGTTCGCAAACAGGAGCGAGCCGCCGACCGCCTGCACCGCCCGGGCGGCCACGAGGAAATTCGCACTAGGGGCTAGTCCGCAGAGCAAGGAGCCCAGGGTGAAGATGGCGAACCCACTGTTGTAGACTCGACCTCGGCCCCACAGGTCGCCCATCCGGCCCGCCTGGGTGGTCAGCGCGGCCCCGATGAGGATGTACAGCAGGATGGCCCAGATCAGGACCGTGAGCGGCGCGGAGAGCTCCCGCGCCATAGTCGGGAGCGCGAGTACGACGATCGTGCTGTCGATCGCAAACATCAGCGAACCGACCGTCGTCAGGATGAGGATCGACCGCTCGTGACCTCCCGCGGGGCCGCCCGGAGGGGCCGTGGAGGTGGACGCCGGGCCGGTCATCGGGGCCTTCCCGGATCGAGCCCTCGCGTCGTCCCCACGGCCGAGCTACCTGGTCCGGGCCGAGGAGTTCCTGAACGCAAGATAACGCTTGGGCGGGACGGCCGGGGACCTCGCTCGGGTTGGCGCCGCCTCCCCCGCCACCGTCATAATGGCCCCCGTGGCTGGTCTCGCGGATGCCGACGGGACCCGAGACCCACCTCCACCCGACGCTGCTCTCTGACTTCATCCTCGGGAGCCAGGATGGGTTGGTGAACGTACTCGGGATCCTGTTGGGTCTCGTCGTCTCCACGAGCGACGTCCGGATCATCTACATCGCGGCCCTCGCCGCGTTGGCGGCCGAGTCCATCTCCATGGGCGCGGTCGCTTACACTTCGACCCGAGCCCGGCGTCTCCTCTACCTGGCCGAGCAGCAGCGCGAGATCGACGAAATGCGCACGATGCCCGACATGGAGCGCGAAGAAGTTCGGGAGATCTTCCGCAACTGGGGTTTCGAGGGGGCGGAACTCGACGAGATGGTGCGTCGGATCGAGGCGAAGCCGAAGGCGATGCTCGACCTGATGATGGCCTTCGAACTCCGCCTCGCCCCGATCTCGGCGGATCAGCCGCTCAACAGCGGACTGGTGGTCCTCGCCGCGACCGTCGTGGGCTCGGCGATCCCGCTGATGCCATTCGTCTTCCTGCCGACCATGCTCCACACGGCCGCGGTCATCTCGGTGGTGCTCAGTGGCATCATGT
>JASHXS010000042.1 GCA_030043405.1 Thermoplasmata archaeon
CGCGTCCCCGCACCGCCGGGCTAGAAAGCGGTTGGTCCCGTCCCCCGGCTGGGGATACCCGTCCCGCCTAGGACTCTCGAGGTTCGCGCGGGTGGAGCGGGCACGGGCGCTTCAGTCGACAGAATCGACACTTCTCCCGCGCCAGCGGGGGGATCGGCTTGCGCAGGCGGCCGTATTTTCGGCGCGGCATCGGCCCCGCTCGAGCGGTCCGTCGGTAATACGATAGCCGTCCGCAGGCTCTTTAGGGTCCGACGGGCCGCGGGGGTGTGGAGCCGTTGGCTGGTAGCGCCTCCCGGGACGGGACCCGCGGGTTCCAACTCCGGGCGGTCTCCCACCGGAAGCTGCCGCCCGCGCACTTCCGACCGGCGCCGGGAGGACTGGAACTGTCCTCCCTCGGGGTGGGGACGTACCTGGGACCCGCCGACCGTCGGACCGACGTCGCGGTCGAACAGGCGGTCCGCATCGCGGTGGGCAGCGGTCGCGTGAACGTACTGGACACCGCCATCAACTACCGCCACCAGCGGGCCGAGCGCAGCGTGGGACGCGCCCTCCGACACCTGGTGGAGGAGTCCCAAGTGGCTCGGGAAGAGCTGTTCGTGGCCACGAAGGCCGGTTATCTCGCCCCGGACGGGGAAGCAGGCCGGTCCCCTCAACAATGGGTCCAGGAGGAACTGGTCGACCGGGGCGTTCTGGCCGTGGAGGACATCGTCGATGGCTCTAACGCGATGAGCCCGCGCTACCTCCGCGATCAGGTCGAGCGCAGTCGCCAAAACCTGGGAGTGGCGACCCTCGACCTGCTGTACCTTCACAACGTGGCCGACGCCCAGATCCCTGCGGTGGGCCCGGTCGAATTCGAACGACGCTTGGGCGCCGCTTTCGAAGTCCTCGAGGAGCTCCGGAGGGCGGACGCGCTGCGGAGCTACGGGCTGGCCACCTGGGAGTGTCTCCGGGACTCTCCCGCCTCCCCCGGCCACTTCGACCTCGAACGCGCGGTCGAGATCGCCCGCGACGTCGGCGGTCCCGACCACGGCTTCCGTTTCGTCCAGTTCCCCTTCAACGTCGCCATGCCCGAAGCGGCGCGTGCCCTCACCCAGCGCGTCGGAGACGCCCGCTGCACGCTTTTCGAAGCGGTCCAGCGGCTCGGGCTCGGCGCGTTCACGAGCGTTCCGCTCCTCCAGGGGCAACTGGCCCAACACGGTCCGACTCGCGCCGGACTAAGTCGGGCGCAGACCGCGATCCAGTTCGCTCGCTCCGCGTCGGGAACGATCGGCCCGCTCGTGGGGCAGAAGCGGGCCGAACACCTGTCGGAGGACCTCGAGGTCGCGTCCCTCCCGCCGTGGGACCACGCTACGTTCGCTTCGATGCTCGAGTAGCGGAGGGTCACCCGAGCGGGGTCGGCGACCCGCCGGACTCCCGCAACACGGAGGTCCCGCCCTCCTTCTCCACGACGACCACTCGGTCGGCGACGGACTCGAGCTGTCGTTCGTGCGACACCAGAAGTACCTGGGGCAGGTCGAGCGTCTGGAGCAACTGCCCCATACTCTGGACCTGCTCCGGCGAGAAACCGTCCGTCGGCTCGTCCAGCAACAAGGCATCGAACCTCAATCCGCCGAGCGATCGGACGACCTGGGAGAGAGCCAGGCGGTACGCCAGGGCCAAGCTGGTGCGTTCGCCTCCGCTCAGTGCCTCCGCCGGAGTCTCGACGCCCCGGATCTCGGCGGCCGGGGAGAAAGTCGCATCGGTCACGGCGACCAGGTCCGGGTCGTCCATCAGCGACGCGAAGCACGCCCGGAAGTTCCGCTCGAACTCGGACTGCGCCCGCTCCAGCACGCGACGTTCCATGGTCAGGACCGCTTCGTGGAACGCGGTCGCCAGCCACTCCGCCTTCGAATCGACCGTACCGCTCTGGGAGGAGAGTTCCTCCCGTCGACGGTGAGCCTCCGCCGCGCGCGTGCGACGATGTTCGGCACTTTCGAGGCGACCTCGAAGGCGTCCCCGCTCCTCCGCGAGACGCTGCCGCTCGTCCTCCCGGTTCCGAACCTCCAGGCGTCGTGCCTCCGCCTCTCGCCGTAGGGCCGGTTCGTCCGCGAGTTGATCCTCGAGGCCACGGACCTCCTGGGACCGAAGCTGCTGCGACCGAGCGAGAGACTCCCGTTCCGCGCGGGCCCGGCCTTCCTCGGTGCGGAGCAATTCGGCCTGGTCCCGCAAGGCCATCAACCGGGACTCCGCGCCCCGAGCCCCTTCGACGTCTTTCCGGGCCGCTTGGAGCGAGGCCTGGGTGCGGCGGTGTTCCTCGCGGACGGAATTCAGCGCGCGGGTGGGGTCGCCGAGCGACGCCAACTGACCGTCCAGGGTCTCGACGTCGATGGAAGCCTGGCGAAATCGGGTCTCGAGTGCCGCCAGTCGGGCCCGACTCCGGTCCAGCCCGGCCTCGACTTCTCGACGTCGACGCTCCCGGCCCTCCCAGGCCTCGTGGTCCCGGACGTACTGCTCGAAGGAGCGGTGGGCCGCGTCCCTTCGCCCCGCCTCAGCCTGAGCTTCCGCGTATTGGTGTTCGGCCGCTCGCACGGCGGATCGCGCGTCGGCCTCGTGGGCTTCGAATTCCTCCGCCCGGACAGTCTGATGGCATCGGGGACAGACGCCCCCCGCCACCAGCTCGGAGAGCTCCGCCAGGCCCTGTCGGGCCAGCGCCAACCTCTCTCCCGCGACGCGTTCCGCCCCCCGAGCCTCCGCGAGTCTCACGTCCGAGCCGTTTGCGGGATCGATGGACGGCGGGGTGGGCTCGCGAGCTTCTCCCTCCCCGGCGAGGTCGCCGAGCGCCCGGCTCGATCGCGCGACCTCCTGCTGCACCTGGGCGAGGTCGTCCTGGCAGCGACCCAGCTCGGCGAAGCGGGCCTCCCGGAGGGCTCGCGTGCGGTTCCAGTTCGACTCGGCGGCGGACTGCTGCTCGACTTCGCTCCCGAGCCGGACGAAGCGCGCCTCGGTGGCCTCCCAGGTCGCCAGGAGCTTCGGGAGGTCGCCGGCCGTCGCGGCCACCTTCGCCTGCTCCTCCCCCAGTCGCTCCAGTTCCTCCTCGCGCTCCCGCGAGTGGCGCGTTGAATCGGCGAGTCGCCGTTGGACGTCCCCCACCTGCTGGGTGAGGACCCCGAGACGCTCGCGGAGCCCGCTGACGGCCGCCAGTCGCGTGTCGGCCGACGCGCTCGCCGCGCGCGCGGCCCCGATCACCCGGTCGACCGCTTCGAGCGATTCGTCGACGCGAGCCGAGGCCCCGCGGAGCCCGGCGAACTCGGTGGTGGCGGCGTCGAGGTCCTCCGCGAATTCCCGGAGGGTCAGGGCTTGCGCCCGAAGTGACTGGGCGGTCTGACGCAAGTCCCGGGCCACTTCCTTCGCATTCTCCGCCGCGAGGTGATAGCGCTCAACCCCCAACGCACGTCGGACCGTCTCGAGGCGTTCCACCGGCGGGGCCGCGAGAATCTCCCGCATCTGCTCTTGGGGCACGTAAACCGCCCAGCGCCAGAGATCAGAGTGGGCGCGGGGATTCGGGTTGTCACGGAAGCCCAGGAGCTCGATCACCCGGGCCCGGAGCTCGGTGGACGAGTACGCGGTCGCCGCACCGTCCTCGCGGAAGACCAGGCGGCCGGGCTCGAAGGCTTCCCGGCCCCGTCGGCGTACCCGACGGAAACTGCGTTCGATCTCGAACTGGTGCCCGGCGTCTTCCAGCGCGACGAGTACTGTCGACTCCGCGGCCCCGTGGCGGACCAGGAAGGTGGCCTCGATCTCGGCGGTCCCGAACAACGCCATCTCGATGGCATACAGGAGGCTCGTCTTACCGGAACCCACATCGCCCACGAGCAGGGTCGTCCCACCCGAGAGCTCGAGTCGGGCGTGCTCGTAACTGCGGATGTTCCGAACTTCGACGCGCCGGAGCTGCATTCCTCACCCGGTCGAAGTCTCCGGCGCACCCAAGAGTCGGCGGGCGCCGGTCCGTCGGAGGCTCGCGTAGTCCAAGTTCGACTGCCCTTCGGCTTTCGGGGTCCCCAACTCCCGCAGGAGCTCCTGGACGAGGCGGGGCCCCGTCGTCGGGTCGAGCCAGTCCGGTGGATGGGAAGCGACATCGACCAGCCGGTGGATCTCCTCGGACTCGATCGTACTCTCCGTGACGGGGACGCCCGGCGCCGGGCTATTCTCCCCGAGCGACGAGACATCGATCTGGACCGTGAGCCCTGCCGAGCGTACGTCCTCGGCGACCGCCCCGAACTCCTTCGAAGTCAGGCGCCCGCCCGCCAGGACCCCGCGCAATCGAGGCAGGACCAGCGCACCCGCGACGGGCGCGGAGCCCCGGATCCGGGCGGCGATGCGCTCCGGTACGGCGTCGGAGGTCAAGCCGGTGACGTCCACGTCCAGGGACACGATGTCCCCGGGTCGCACGACGTCCAGGAACTCCGCCGCGGGTCGTCCCCCCTCCACCGTGACGATGACGACGCCCCGGTGGGACCCGGCCGCCTCCCCAATCTCGAGGTCGGTCCGGCTCGTACCGAACACCGCTCCGGGGTTGACGAGGAGCCCGCCGCCAGGACCGGATCCCGTGTAGGTCGCGTGAATGTGCCCACCGGCGTAGTAATCCACGCCGGCCGGGAGTTCCTCCCGCCGGACCCCACGCACCTTGTCGCGAAGCGAGGCGGGAAGGAAGTCTTCGACAGCCGCGTGGAACTGGAAGATCCGGAACCCGCCGGAGTCCCGAAACCCCGACGCGTCCATGGAGCGGTAGTAGTCGCGGTCGAGCCCATGGGAGCGACCGGAAACCCCGGCGATCCGGGCGCCGGTCGGCTCGTCCACGAGCCACGGAAGCGTCCAGGCCTCCCCCTCGGGTCGGACCGACTCCGGGGCAACCCGAACGAAGATCCCCGCTTCGGCGAGTACGTCCAACCAGCTGGTCCGGTGCGCGACGTAATCGTGCGAACCGTAGATGGCGTAGACGCGCCGGCCGGACGCCACGAAGCGCCGCAAGGCGGCGGCCACGGGGGCCACCTCGGCCGGCTCGGGGTCCGGTGTGTGGAAGAGGTCGCCCGAGATGAGCAGGAAATCGACCTCCCGCTCGCCCGCCAGTTCGATCGCGCGCACCACGGCGGCCCGCAGGCGACCGCGCAGTTCGGGATTCCGAGCCCACGCGCCCACGTGGGCGTCCGCGAGGTGGGCGAACGAGAACCGATCCCGGCCCATTCCAGCCGCCTACTTGGGGGCGGCCGACTTCGGGCTCGCGGTGGCCGGGGCGTTCGGCTCCTGCAGCTTCCGCGTCATGGCGGCCAGGAGCCCCGCGCCCGCCCCCATGGTAAGGAGGCCCAGGATCAGGAAGTCGTCCGAGGAACCCCCGGCCGCGACCGGCGGGGGAGGCGGCGGAGGGAGGGTCGAAGTCGAGGTAGAGGCGGCGGCGCTCGCTTGAGCGAGGGCGGCGAGGCGACCCGCTTCGCTCCGACTGAGCGACGCCTGCATCAGGTTGAACAGCTCCGTGGCCTCTTCCATCGTGATCTGGCGGTTTCTCAGCCGACCTACCAGGTAGGCGTATCGGGCGTTTCGACCGCCCGGGCTGGGTGTACTGGCGGCGGAGTCGGTCGTGGGGTCCGACGGGTTGTACATGGCGCCCACGAGCCTACACCGATGTCAGATTTGAAGCCGCTGCGTGGGGCGGACGAGGAGGATGCTCCGAGACGTTATGCGAAGGGCCGGTCTCCGGCCGACATGAGCCCCCCTGCGGAGGCGAGCCCGACGGAGCCGACCGAGCGCGACCGCCATGTGCACGTCCGACTCTCGGATGGCCGGACCTCCGTCTACGACCTGATCACAGAGTACCTCGAGGCGGCGGGGAAAGCGCCTGACTGGTACTGGCGGACCGCCGGGCGGCTCGAGGGGAACGAGGCTGACAACCTCGAAGACCTGATCGCGAACGCCTTCGAAGCCGGCGCCTTCGCCGCGCACGACCACCCCGAGGACCTCGAGTTCAAGTGGGTCACCGAGGAGGAGTGCGAGCGGGAGCGGAAGCGGGAAGAGCGCGGCGAACAGCGCGAAGCCGCGAAGAAGGACCGGTCGAGCCTGAGCCACTACGCGTAGGCCGCCAGCCCCGGAGCGGGGGCGGGGCCGGATCGGCGGGACGACCTCAGATCGCGATGACCGAGTGGGCGACGATCAGCGCGATGAAGAGGATCGAGATGGTGTTGACCACCTTGATGAGCGGGTTGATGGCGGGGCCCGCCGTGTCCTTGGTCGCGTCCCCCACGGTGTCGCCCACGACGGCCGCCTTGTGGGCGTCCGAGTGCTTGCCGCCGTAATTCCCCGACTCGATGTACTTCTTGCCGTTGTCCCACGCCGCCCCACCCGTGGTCATCGTGAGGGCGAGGGGGAAACCGGAGATGATCGTCCCGAGGAGGAGACCCGCGAGCGCCACGGGGCCGAGGAGGAACCCGACGGCGAGGGGCGTCACGACCGCGATGAGCGCCGGGACGGCGAGCTGACGGATCGCGGTCACCGTGACGATGTCGACGCAGCGGCCGTACAGCGGCTTCGCCGTACCCTGCAGGAGCCCTTCGATCTCGCGGAATTGCTTCCGGATCTCGAAGACCATCTTCTCGGCGGCGATGCCGACCGCGTTCATCAGGAAGGACGTGAAGAAGAACGGCAGGATGGCGCCGATGACCAGGCCCGCCACGACCAGCGGTTGCGAGAGCACCAGGAGGTTCGTGAAGTTCCCCCACGGCTGGCCCCAGTTGTTCGCGGCGGCGAACGTGTAGGCCGCGAACAGCGCGAGCGCCGCCAGGACCGCCGAGCCGATGGCATAGCCCTTCGTGATCGCCTTGGTCGTGTTCCCGACGGCGTCGAGCGGGTCCGTGATGGCGCGCGCCTGCTCCGGGAGTTTCGCCATCTCGGCGATCCCCCCCGCGTTGTCGGTGATCGGGCCGAAGGCGTCGATCGAGATGATCATCCCCGTGACGGACAGCATGCTCGCGGCGGCGAGTCCGATGCCGTACAGACCGAGGTACGGGTCCAGGTGCGAGGTACCGGCGAACCAGCCCGCCGAGGCGTACGCTCCCAGCGTCCCCGCGATGATGACGAGCCCCGGGACCCACGCGGATTCCAGGCCGACGGCGAGGCCCGAAATGACCGTGGGACCGGCCCCGGCCTGGGACGCCTCCGCGATCTTGTGGACGGGGGAGTACTTGGCGCTCGTGTAGTAGTCGGTGACGATGACGATGAGGATCATCACGATCAACCCGACGGCGGTCGCGACAAAGATCCCGAGATTCGCGTCCATGAAGTAATAGTCCAGCACGTAGAGCCCGAGCAGCCCGATCGCGGTCGTGGCCCCGAGGCCCTGGTAGAGGGCCCCCATGATCGTCGTCTTGGAGCCCATCCGGACGAAGAGGGTCCCGAGAATCGTGGCGACGATCGCCCACGCGCAGACCAGCAGCGGGTAGAGGACGGCGTTCGGGAAAAGGGTCAGGATCGGCGCGGCCCCGGTCGTGCTGATCAGGTAGGCAAGCAGCATCGCCGCCATGGCCGTCACCACGTACGTCTCGAACAGGTCGGCCGCCATCCCAGCGCAGTCCCCCACGTTGTCGCCCACGTTGTCTGCGATCACGCCCGGGTTACGCGGGTCGTCTTCGGGGATCCCGGCCTCGACCTTTCCCACGAGGTCCGTGCCCACGTCGGCGCCCTTGGTGTAGATGCCACCGCCGACCCGGGCGAAGAGACTCATCAGGGAGGCTCCGAACAGGAGACCGACCATGCTCGTGACGTTCCCGTTGAAGGCCCAGTAGAAGACGACGAGCTCGAGGAGAGCGAGGCCCGCGACGGAGAGGCCCGTGACGCTGCCGCCCCGGAAGGCGAAGGCCATGGTGTCGCCGAGGCTGCCGCCGCGCGCCTTGGCGGCGGTCCGGACATTCGCCCGGACGCTGACCAGCATTCCCACCGCTCCGGCCAAGGCGCTCCCCGCCACACCCGCGATGAAGCCGACGGCGAGGTGGGGCCCGTTCGTGGTGATCCCGAAGGCGAAGGCGATGACGACCGTGAGGACCGCGGCCACGATGGCCACGACCGTATACTCACGTCGGAGGAACGCGATCGCGCCTTGGCGGATCGCCCCGGCGATCTCGCGCATCTTGTCGTCCCCGTCCGGTTCGCGGAGAACGAGGGCGGTTTGCACGCCGGCGTAGCCAAGGCCAAGGAGGGATGCCAGCAGGACGAGGAGCTCCAGGTTGGACGTAGACAGGCCCATGGGTACCTTCTGAGATTGGGTCCGCTCACCGGACCCGGTAATTAAACACTGCGTACGGGACCGCCGAGGGCCCTGCCCTTGGGCCGAGGGGTATGAATATACGAAGCCCGCCACCTGCATTGCCACCACCGTGCAGGGCGCAGGGAGCCGGGACGTCTCGTCCCGCCGGACGCGGGTCAACTGTCACATCTGCGGCCAGCCGATCGAACTGGCCCGCGTGAAGGAGCACCTGCGCTCGGAACACCAGAGCGTCAGCTCGGAGGTCGAGTCCCTCTACCTCTCGGCCCGGATCGAGGCTCGGCGGCGTCGCCACTCCTACCCGTGAAACGGGTGGGTTGACGGTGGTGCCGGGGTCCGTTCGACCTTTTTTACTAGTGCGGTTAGTCCCGACGGCAAGGTGAAATCCGGATGGGCATTCCGAAGGAGACCGTCGAGCTCCTGATCAAGGAGAATCTCGACCACGACTGCGGTGGCTACGAGGCGTGCGTCCGTCTCGAGGCGATCGCCGACCTCCCGACCCGCTTCGGGGACTTCCAGGCCGTGGCCTTCTGGAACAACCACGACCGGAAGGACCATGCCGCCTTCGTGCACGGCGACATCGTCGGGAAGGAGGACGTTCCGGTCCGGGTCCACTCCGAGTGTCTGACCGGCGATGCCATCGGGTCGCTCCGGTGCGACTGCCGAGACCAATTGATCGAGGCGCTCGAAAAGATCGGGCAAACCGACAGTGGGATCGTGATCTACCTGCGCCAGGAGGGTCGCGGCATTGGCTTCGCGAACAAGGTGCGGGCGTATCGGCTCCAAGACGAAGGGTACGACACCGTCCAGGCGAACGTCATGCTCGGGTTCAAACCGGACGAGCGGGACTACGCCATCGCCGCCCACATGCTCGACCAGCTCCATGTCCGGTCGATCCGGCTGATGACCAACAATCCTCAGAAAGTGGCCGACCTCGAGCGCCACGGCGTCAAGGTCACGGGACGGATTCCTCTCGTCATCCCCCCGAACGCCTACAACGGGGCGTACCTGGAGACCAAGCGAAAGCGCATGGGCCACCTGCTCAACGTGGAGCAGGCCGATGATCCCGTCACCGATCCGGCGTAGCGCCGGTCGGTGGGCCTAGCAGGCCTCGGACTGCGACGACGTACTGGAGATCGCGGCCCCGGAGCCCGCATCGAAATCCTGGATCCAGATCGTTCCGGTACCTCCGCTGGAGGTGAATCCGCAGGTGCTCACCTCGACTCCCCAGGCTCCCGACGGGTCGCCGGTCCCCGCTCCCAGAAGGACGTACGTCAGGGTAGCACCCGGATGGGACGAGACGAAGGACGCGGCCCCATTGGCGAACGCCGCGGTCGCAATCACAGTCGCATTGACCGGAGAGATGGCCGAAAGGGCGCCGAACGAGGTGATACCCGTGACGCAGGACCCTTGCCCCACGACCATCGGATAGGTCGAGCCCTCCGCCGAGAGAATGTAGAGGAGGGTGTCGCCCGGGCCCGCCGCGATGAACACCCAGGCCGATGCCGAACCCAGCGGTGCGTCCGACGGGGTGGCAGGCAGCACGATCGTGGACGGGGCGCCGGCCGCGGTCTGGTAGGTGCAGTCGGGCCCCCCAGCGAAATCCCCGCCACTCGGGCTGGAGATGGAGCTCGTGAGGTTGATCCCCTCTGCCGCCACGATCGTCCACGGGCCATTCGACTGACTGGAGGCGACGCTCTGGGCGGGGGCGACGTCCTGGGCGTAGTAGCTGACGGGCCCGACGACGCCGGGTCCACCGCCGCTGGAGGAGCCCTTGAAGACCCCGAGGGCGAACAGAGCGGCGAGCAGCACCGCGACCACCACTACTACCACCACGACCGCCAGAAGGAGAGACCGACGGGGGTGGGACGGCGGCGGCGTCGGGGCCGGCGCTACGGGTGACCAAGCCTGACCGTAGGCCGGCGCCGTGGTCGCCCCGGGCATCCCATCGGGTGCGGGCGTGGAGGGGTCGCTGCCGTACACCGACTGCGTCGGAGGGCCCGACGCCGGGGAATTCGCGGCCATTGGCGGTCCACCCCACGACGATATTTCAGGAGGCGGCCCCCGCCGTCACGGCTCGAAGGCGCGGCTCCCGATCTTGTCCCGGAGTCGCTGCCGGAGCTCGGCTCGGGACAAGGCGAGACTCTCCTTCGTTCCCCGGATCCGAACCGAAGTCCCGTTCTGGGCGACCTCTTTCTCCCCGATGACCACGACGTAGGGAATGCGCTCGATCTCGGCACTTCGTACCCGCTTGGAAAGCGACTCCTCCGTGCCCGTGCGTTCGACGCGGACCCCATCGGCCAGGAGTTCCTCTTCGAGCCCGCGGGCGGCCTCGGCCTGCTGCTCGGTCACCGGCAGAATGCGGAGCTGCACCGGAGCCAGCCACGGCGGCAGCCGACCGCCGGTGTGCTCGAGCAAGACCCCGAGGAACCGCTCGAACGACCCGAGGATCACCCGATGGATCACGATAGGGGTATGGAGCGTGCCGTCCGGTCCCTGGTACTTCAGTTCGAAGCGGGCGGGGATCTGGTAGTCGAGTTGGATGGTACCGAGCTGCCACGGCCGTCCCAGGCTGTCTCGTACGTGGATGTCGATCTTCGGCCCGTAGAAGGCCCCCTCGCCGGGGGAGACGCGGTACTCGATCCCGGTTTCCCGGAGGATCCGTTCGAGGGTCGCCTCGGCCCGGTCCCAGGCCTCCCGCTCCCCCAGGAACTCCGCGGGCCGCGTCGACAGCTCGTAGCTCCACTGAAGCCGGAACGTGGAGAAGGCGCGGGCGATCCAGGCGAGGAGTTTCTTGATCTCGGGTTCGATCTGGGCCTCGGTAACGAAGAGATGCGCGTCGTCCTGCACGAACTCGCGGACGCGGGTCAGCCCATGGAGCGTTCCACTCGGCTCGTACCGATGGAGGGGCGCGAACTCGGCGTACCGGAGCGGTAGCTCGCGGTAGCTTCGCGCCCGGGACTTGAAGATCAGCATCGAGCCCGGGCAGTTCATGGGCTTCCAGCCCCACATCCGGTCGTCCGCCTCGGTCAGGAACATGTTCTCCCGGTAATGCGACCAGTGTCCGCTGGTCTCGTAGACGGACTGGGCCCACATCAGGGGCGTTCGGATCTCCGCGTAGCCGGCGTCCTTCAGGTGCTCGCGAACGAAGCGCTCGAGCTCTCGGACGACGGTGATGCCCTTGGGAAGCAGCGCGGGGAAGCCCGGCGCCTCGTCGAAGAAGGCGATGAGCTCGAGCTTCTGGCCCAGTGTCCGATGATCCCGCGCCTCCGCCTCAGATCGGAGCTTGAGGTACTCGCGCAGACCCGCTTCCGTGGGAAAGCCCACCCCTCGGATGCGCTGGAGCGGGGGTGCGCCGCTCCCCGCTTCCGGGGTAATGGCCGAAAATCCGAGCAGGTGAACTCCCTGGAGCCATCCGGTGTCGGGGACATGGGGCCCTCGACAGAGGTCGATGAACGCACCCGTCTCGTAGTACGAGATCGCCTCGTCGGCGGGCGCCTCCCGGATGTAGCGGAGCTTGTGGGGGTTACCGGCGAAAAGTCGCTCGGCCTCCGCACGACTCACTTCCTTCCGACGAAATGGCTCCCGCGCCGCGACGCTCCGGCGCATCCCGGACCGGACCTGATCCAGGTCCTCGGGGGTCAGTGGCCGGACCTCGAAGTCGTAGAAGAACCCCTCCTCCGTCGGTGGACCGTGCGTCGGGAGCGCCCCCGGGATCGCCTCGGTCAATGCCTTGGCCACCAGATGCGCCGAGGAGTGTTGGAGGATCTCGCGACCGGCCCGGTCGTCGAAGGAGAGCGGGGCCAGGTGACCCGAGCCCGGGACGGGGGAGGCGAGGTCCAGGGCTCGACCGTCCCACGAGCCGGCGAGTGCGGCCGCCGCTCGTGCCGGGTCCCAACGGACGAGGCAGTCCGCCACCGTGGTTCCCGCAGGAACCTCCAGCGACCTCCCATCGGGGAAGGTCAGACGTACGGGGTCCGGCATCCCTACCTCGGTTGTCCGACTCCGGGTCCGGCTAAAAGGGCTTGCGTCGAGTCCAGGCACTCGGGCCGTCAGCCCCCGGCCCTCGGCTGGCCGTGCCGTGCGCTCAGCTCGCCCATTCAGTCATCACGGTTCAGCTGGTTCTAGTCTTCATCATCGCGCGGCGGCACGGGAGCGAGGGGTGGAGCGTCGGACGGAGGCGGCGCGATCAGGTCGGAGAGGAGGTGGTTGATGTGGAAGATGCCGCCGCTGGCCCCGACTTGGGCGAGACGGTCCCGCTGGTCCACGGT
>JASHXS010000043.1 GCA_030043405.1 Thermoplasmata archaeon
GGCGCGGTGGCGGGACGTGTCGCTCGCTCCCTTCGGGTCGATCGATCTGTCGGCGATCCGCTGGATGAGAACGGGAGACGCGCCGGAGGAGTTCACTCTCTCCGGCGAGACCGAGTCCGTCGCTCGGCTCCGCTGGCCGGCGGAGGGCTCCAGTCCGGCCCACGGCGAGACGGCCGATCGTTCGTGGGTGCTGGAACGCGGAGGGTTCCTGAATCCCCACCTGTTCCTCCGGACCGGGGTCGGGGCCCCACCGATCGCCAAAGTCTCGGTACGGGTCGGCTACCACCGGATCGAGTTCGTCGGCGGGACGACGTACCGCTTCCACCGCGCCAAGGGGAGCCCCTTGGTGCCCGCATGGGTGGTGCAGACCGAGGGCGAGCAGGAACTCGTCCACGTGGAGCCCGTCCGCGACGGACGCAGGTTGGTCGGGGGCGCGGTGGTCGTGAGCCCCCAGGGCCGAGTGAGTCCCGACCTGACGGCCCTGCTCCTGCTGACCTGGTACTTCGTCGTCCTCGCGTGGTTCGAGGACGAAGCCCTGATTCCCTTCGAAGGGCCCGACGCCCCGCGGTCGCCGCCCTAGGTCGGACGGGCGATCGACGTCGACCAGAGCTTGTCGAAGCACGTCGAACAGAGATTGTGCATCTTCTGCCACCCTTCCTCGGGGGCCGACGTGATGCGCGTGATGACGGTCTGGCAGGCGTCGCACACCAATCGACCCTCGCGGAGCATCCGAACCTGCCTCGGGAGGCGCTCGCCTCCGCGCGCCCTAGCCCACCTGCCTACTAAGCCGAAGCGGCCCGCGAAGGTCCCGTAAGGGCGGCCAGCAAACGACGGAACATGCCGTCGTACCGGGGCACGGAGTCGAAGTGGCCGCCGTCGAACTGCTCGTGCTCGACGACCGCTCCCAGGGCCTGGCCCCGGGCGGCGAAGATGCGGGCGCCCAGGTCGAGGCCGTACTCGTCCTGCGTGCCCCCATCCACGTACACGTACCGGAGCCGGCGCAGCGCGGCCCCGTACCGCTCCGTTCCGATCATGCGGATCGGGTCCCACTCGAGCCAGCGAGCCCATACCTCCGGGCGAAGAGCGCCCGTCTCGAGGTCGAAGGGGAGTTCGAATCGCCCCGGTTCCGAGTCGACCGGCGAGTAGCAGGAGGCATAGGCCATCGTCTCCAAGGCGCGGATGTCGGGGTGGTGCGGCCCGAATCCGGGGGTCGGCTCGGCGAGCACCCGGCGCAACAACGCCTCGGGGCCGCCGGCCTTCTGAAGGGCACGGAACGCGACCGGAAAGTCCTGCGTGTAGGTGTACTCGAACGCGGAGTCCCCCGCGTTGGAGGCGGCCGCCTGGACCACGTCCGGGTGGCGGAGGGCGAGCACCAGCGAACCAAACCCGCCGCTGGACGTGCCGAGCAGGCCGATGGGCCCGGTCCGAAATCGCTCCCGCGCCCACGGGATCACCTCCTGCAGGACGTGGTCCTCGTAGCGGCCCGTGGCGGTGGAATTGAGGTACTGGCTCCCACCCAAGGTGGTCAGACAATCCGGGGCGACTACCACCGCCTCGGGGACCGCACCGGTGCGGATGAGATAGTCCAGACGACGGAGCCGGGTGCTCTGGAGGTAGGTGGGGCGCGCCAGCTCCCTCCAGCCCGCGCCCGTGTATCCTGAGAGGTAGACGAGCAGCGGTCGCCCCTCCGTGTGGCCTGACGGGGGCCGGTAGACCGTCACGTCCCGAACGGCGGGGTCGCCCCACGGGTTCCCCCGAAGGACCGAGCTTTCGAAGGGATGGGATTCGATCGTCCCACCGAGCGGGCCGGGGAACGTCCACTCCGTTCGGGCTTCCGTCGGGACCCGGATCGACACCATCCGGGCTACCCGACGACCCCACATGAGCCCGTCGGGCCCCGAGGCCGCCGAAGCCGAGATGAGCCACCGACATCTCGGGTGGCGGGCGGTCGCGTGCACGAGTTCGAGTCGGCCGACTTTGATGGCCAGACCCTCCGAGCGAAGGGCCGGTGGGCGGTGTTGTTCCAGGCGAGCTGGTGCCCGTTCTGCCGGGCCTTCGCCCCCAAGTTTGCCCGGCTCGAGCGCCCGGGTCCCTTCGAGGTAGCGCAGGTCGATCTCACCGACCTGGAGAATCCCCTCTGGGAGCGGTTCGAGGTCGAAGTCGTTCCCTCGGTGCTGATCTTCGTCAATGGACGGCTGGCCGACCGGGTCGACGGTATCCACGGCGCCGGCCTCCAGGACGACGACCTGGTTCGCGTCCGGGCGTTGGCGTCGGCCGGCGAGGGGCCGAGCGGGGCTTAAGACGCGACTCGCCTCCGGAGGGGCGTGGGCGCCGACTCCCCGGGCAGCGGACGGCCCGTCGCGCTCGTCACGGGGGGTGGCACGGGGATCGGGCTGGGGATCGCGACCTCCCTGGCGCGGGACGGCTACGACCTCGTGATCGCGAGTCGCTCGGCCGACCATCTGAGGGAGGGCCTCCAGTCGCTCGCCGCCAGCGGCGCGCGAACCACGGCCGTACCCGCCGACGTACGGGATGCCGTGCAGGTCGAGGCCCTGCTCGGTCGAGTGCGCGAGGAATTCGGGAGGCTCGACGTCCTGGTGAACAACGCCGCCGGGAATTTCATCGCCCCGGCCGAACGTATCTCACCGAATGGGTGGGCGGCCGTGACGCGCATCGTCCTCGACGGCACCTTCTTCTGCTCGCGCGCGGCGTTCCCGCTCCTCGCGCGCGCGCCCGCTCCGTCGATCGTGAACATCGTGGCCTCGTACGCCTGGATGGCCGGACCGGGGACGGCCCACTCCGCGGCGGCGAAGGCGGGGGTCCTCGCCCTCACGCGGACCCTGGCGGTGGAATGGGCCGCGCATCGGATCCGGGTCAACGCGGTCGCCCCCGGGCCGATCCGGACCCGTGGCACGGACGAACACCTCTGGCTGAACGAACCGATCGTCGAGCGGGTCCGGGCCGGGATCCCCATGGGTCGGTTCGGCACCGTGGAGGAAGTCGCCGACGCGGTGTCGTTCCTCGTGAGCCGACGGGCCTC
>JASHXS010000044.1 GCA_030043405.1 Thermoplasmata archaeon
AGCACCACACTCCCTGCGAACCCGATGCCCAATCCGAGCAGCGAGACCGGCCCCAGGCGTTCCGATGGCAGCAGCGAGTAGGCGACGACGACGGTCAGAATGGGCGCGGTGGCGGCGAGCACCGCGGCGTAGCCGCCGGTCGTGTATTGTTCACCCCAGTAGAGCAATCCGCCGTACAGGCCGATGATCAGCACCCCTCCGATCGTACAGGACGCCAGCAGCGCTCGACGGTTCGGCCACGGCTCTCGGCGGGCGGCCGCGATGGCGGCAAAGGCCGCCGCCGAGAGCAGGTAGCGGACCGAAGCGAAGAGGAGCGGGGACGCCCCGAAGACGATCCCTTCCCGGATGAATACGTAGGCCACCCCCCAGAGGACGCCGAGGGCGGCCAACAGCCCGACGTCTCCGGCCGTCAGCCGAGGAGACGAACCGACCGAGGAGGTCGTCCCGGCCGGAGGGCTCGCGGGCGCCAAGGCCCCCCCAGCCGACCGGGTCGGATATAGTTGGAGCCGGGACGGCGGGCGACCTCGGCGCGCCTCACCGTCGGTCAGGACACTGGCTCGATGGAATCTCCCGTACGGACGAGCCCCGACGTGAGGACCCGGGCATACCAGCCGCGCCGGCCCAGCGTCGTCTTGAGGAACTCCGGGCCCCGGCCTCGTCCGACGTACGGGAGCTCGTAGAGATTGTCACAGGGATCGCAGGCCTTCGAAACTTCCACGACCGTCTGTCCGATCCGGAATCGGCGTCCGGGCGCGAAGGCCCCATACTCCAGGCCCTCGGTCGTGATATTCTCGCCCAGGTCGCCGGGTCGGACGGGCCAACCCTCGTGGCCGAGCTGTTCGATGGTTTCGAGGGGTAGGAGCAGGACCGCCATGTCGGGATCGTCCGCCCGTTCCTCGTGCCGATACCGATTGAAGTCGCCTTCGACGCCCTGGGGGGTGACCTGGACCTCCGGCACCGGCGCCTTCGGTAGGCCCCGTTCGCCTCGGGTCTCCGGCTTCCGATGGATCTGGTGGACCACGCCGGCCGGCATCCGCTCCCTCGAGGATACCCTCGCCCGCCAAGAAGGCATGGGGGCCACCCGGCTCCGCGCGCCCCCCCCCGCCGCGTGTTGTATATCCCCCATCGGCTTCGCCCTCCCGATGAAGCCAGCCCGCTGGGTGACCCTCGCCCTGACCATGGTCGTCGCCGTCGTGATGATCTCGACTGGGGCCGTCATGCTGGTGCAGTCGGCGCCGCGGACCGTGCCGGCGGCGCCCACCTTACTCTCCAGTGCGGGTGGCTCGCCCTCTCCGACCGCTTCGAGCACGAGTTCCGCGTCGGCCACGCCGCTCACGGGAGCCGCCGCGGTCAGTCAGCGGGTCCACGAGGAGTTGACCGCCGCCGGGGTCCCGGACCAGGACGTGTTCCTGCCGAACTTCCAGGCCCCCGTTTCGTACGCCAACCACGTTGTGACCCCACTGTACTCCCAGGCTCCGGCCCCGATGGGGGTCGGCGACTTCGGGATCCAGGAGGTCGGGGGCAAGAACGTCGGGACCGTGACGTACACCCCGAGCGTGGAGGGGGTCCTCCGCCTCACCGCGTTGAACGACACCTACCTCGACGCCGAGGGACCGGACGAAGTATCGATCCAGCTCAACACGGTCGTCACCGGGGTCGACCTGTTCGGCAACTCGAGCTACCAGTTTTGGATCCAGAACGTGCCCGTGTACATCCCGAGCCTTCACCAGCTGTCCATCTTGGACAACGTGTGGAACTTCTCGAGCCCCGCTTTCGACTTCACCCAGAACTCCCTGTATAGTTCGGACGGAACGATCTACGCCCCCGTCTTCTACGAGGCGAACGGGCCCACCTGGCACACGGCGATGCCGTTTACCATCCAGGTGTACAACAACGCCACGCTCTACCACAACCGGCCCACGGTTTACGAGAACTACTCGGTCACTCTCTCGAACGGGTCCACCTACTCGGGCTCGTACGACCGCATCGTGTTCAACTCGACAGCCGCGCCGCACCAGATCCCCGCGGCGAGCCGCCCGACCTTCCAGATCGATGGCAAGCAGGCGGGCGCCAACGGCTTCCTGCCGAATGACGCGGAGCTGATGCTGGGCGGTTCGGACGATGGCGATACCACCGATGTCGAGAACATCGGGGGCACGATGCAGCTCCTGGAAGCGACGAACGGCACGCGGGTCTACCACAGCGTTCCGGCGGCCTACGACATCGGTACCGACACCGGCGAGACCACGGCGGGCGTGGCGGAGTGGGCCTCCAACGGTACCATCCCGACCGTCCACCTCGGGCCGGGGCCGTCGTTCGTGATCCCGCTCTGGGGGCTGAAGGGCGCGGCGTTCGGCCACATCGACCAAGCGCTCGCCGTCCACCCCGCCAATGCCTTCGTGTTCGTTTCCCCGGGCCCGACCTTCCAACAGGGGAAGGCGTCGTGGGCTCCGGTGCCCTGGAATGGGGCGGCCTACTACCAACTCGCTCCGGGGACTGGAGTGTACAGCTACGATGTTCTCCTCAGTGACTACAAGCCGGTCAAGCTGACCCTGAACGGGAGTCAGTTTGCGAGTGCCGGCCTCTCGTACGATGCCAAGCTGGGCGTGTACACGCCGTTGTGGGCCTCCGGCAATGCCCAGCTGGCCGCGATCTCGGCCCCCGGCGGGGCCGGTACCCGCGCGAACCCGTACGTCCTGGACAACGGCGCCGCGACCCTGAGCCCGCTGTTCGGACAGTTCAATGACTACGTCTTCCCGGTCTTCTCGGGGATCCTCCTCCGGTACACCGACGCCTACGTCACGGTCACCAACGCCCCCTCGTTCCTGGTGCAGTACAGTCTCCCGGGACAGCTCGCCGCGTTGGCTCAGTTCGGGCTGCCGTCGTCCAACTATCTGCAGCTCGAGTTCGAGAACACGAGCCACGTGTCGGTGGTCGACAACCCGGCGATCACCGGCTGGTTCTTTGCCGATGACGGGGGATTGGCCCTGGGGAGCCTCCTGCTCTGGAACTCCTCGCACGACCTGGTCGCGAGCAATCAGTTCGACGACATGGGCGAGTCGATCTACCTCGCCGGCGGCTCGGGCAACACGTTCTGGGGCAACACCTTCGACGTCTCGGTCCCGCCCGCCCCGGTCCTGTCGAGCATCTTCAACTACGGGGCCCAGGTCGGGATCCAGATGTTCGGGAGTGGGAACTTGGTCTACAACAACTATTTCGACGTGCCCGACCCGGCACTGACCCCGAACTACGCCTTCTCGACGTACTTCCCGGTGACGTACCACGACACCTGGAACGTGACGCGGGAGCCGGCGTCCGTGGTACGGGTCGTGAACGGCTTCGACCTGTCGGGGAACATCCTCGGACTGAGTTACCAGGGCGGGAACTTCTGGTCGAACTACGGGAGTCCCTCGGACCCGTACGGCCACCTGCCGTACAACGACGGCCAACAGATCAACGCGGGCGGTGACTTCGTGCCGCTGATCCCGTACTACATCCACAAGATCGTGTTCACCGAGTCGGGGCTGGCCGCCGGCACGGATTGGTCCGTGACGATCCTCGGGGTCACCGAGTCGAGCCGGGGCGTGTCCCTGACACTCTGGGAGCCCGCGAGCACCTACGCGTACGTCGTGAGCGGCGGAGCTGGCGCGACCCCGTCGCCCGCCAGCGGGGCCGTGACCGTGGCGAATACGATGGTGACGGTCCCGATCGTCTGGACGTGAGCCCGCCCTCGCAACCCCTTCCGTCGCCCGTCGAGCCCCGGCGCGCCTAAGCGCCCTCTCGGCTTGGGCGGGCCGCCTATGGACTTGGAAGAGGCCCCCACGCCCGGGGGCCCCGAGATTGCCCTGGAAGAGATCCGGCGGGCGGAGGAACTCGACGGTCGCACGCTCCGCGGGCTGAGCCCGGCGTTTGAGCCGTTCCTGCTCCACTTCACGAGACAGACGCTCGGGGCGGGGGGCCGGGCCCTCCTGGCCGTTGAGGCGGGCGTGGTGCGAGGGCTGGCCCTGGCGCAAGATACCGAGCGGCAAGCCTCGGTCTTCGCGCCGTCGAGCTCGGTCGCCGAATCGTTCCTCCTCGGCCTCGGCGGCTACGCAGTGTTCTCCGAGACTTGCCTCCAACGGCCCTACGAACGATACTCGATCTACGGCGGTCGCTGGCCCCCGGACCTGGCGGGACATCGGTTCCGACACCCGGTGAACGGGGCCGCGCCGGCCGACCGCGAGACTCTCTTGGACCTCGTCCGTGAGGTGCACGGGCCCGTGGACGAACGGTGGTTCGACCCGCTGCCGCGCCCACCGGAGAAGGCCTTGGTGGTCAAGGTCGACGGCCGGGCGGTCGGAGCGGCGTGGGTGGCGGTGGTCGGGTCCTCCGCCCGGTTCCACACCCTGGCGGTGCGGCCCCGGTACCGACGGCTGGGCGTCGGCACCGACCTCTGGTACGCGAGGGCCCTATGGGCGCAGAGCCAGGGCGCGGACTCGGCCGTCGCCGAGATC
>JASHXS010000045.1 GCA_030043405.1 Thermoplasmata archaeon
CCCGCATACGGCGCGCTCGTCTGGTGCCAACCGGAGAGGTCGGGGATCGAGTAGGCGTAGCTGCCGTTCGATTCGGCGGTGAACGGCAGCGCGTCCGTCCCGCCGTCCGTGGTGAGCGCGTTCGCGACCCCGGCCACGTCGACCGACCAGGTGAGCCCGGAGGGCAGTCCGGTCTCGGTGAAGCTGATCGGATAGACCACCGCCGTGTACGTCATGGAGACGGCGACCGACCCCCCGTCCACGGTCACGACGCTCTCGGAGTACGGTACGTCGACCTGGTGGAAGCCGGGGAGGTCGGTGATGGCGATCGCATAGCTCCCGTTCGGGAGGCTCGTGAAGTCGAGCGTGTCGGTGCCGCCGTCGGTCGTGAGCGTCATGGGCTCCCCTCCGACCGATACGGTCCAGCCAAGACCGCTCGGAAGCCCCTCCTCGCTCACGTCGATCGCATAGAGCGCCGGGGCGTAGGTCAGGTTCCGGGAGAGCGCGGCCCCGGCGACGACGAGGCTTCCCGAGTAGGCGACGCTCGCCTCGTGCCAGCCCGGGATGTCCACGATCGAGTACGCGTAGCTGCCGTTCGGCTCGTCGAGGAAGGTGAGGAAGCCGGGGCCGCCGTCTGTGATCGTGGCGTTGGCGACCCCGTCGACGACGACCGACCAGCTCACCCCCTCCGGGAGGCCGGTCTCCGAGAACTCGACCGGGTAGGCGTTCTGGGTGTACGTGACGGATACGTTGAGCGCGGTCCCTTCGATCCCTTCCGCCCCGACGTAGGGCAACGAGCCCTGGTACCATCCGGAGAGGTTCCCGATCGCGTAGGCGTAGCTGCCGTTCGGTTCGTTCGCGAACCCGAGCACGTCGGTCCCTCCGTCGGTCAGCGTGGTGTTGCTCACCCCGTCGAAGACGATCGTCCAGTTCTCCCCGGACGGGAGGCCGGTCTCCCAGAACTCGACCGGGTAGCTCGACCGCACGTACGCCACCGCCAGGTCGAGCGCGCCGCCCCGGATGACCTCGCGACCGGCGTGCGGCACCGAGCCTTGGTACCAAAGCGAGACGTTCGCGATCGAGAAGTCGTAGCTCCCGTTCGGCTCGCTCGGGAATCCGAGGAGGTCGGTTCCCCCGTCGGTGATCGTCGAGTTCGTGGCGCCGTCGAAGGTGACCGACCAGCTCTCCCCGGCCGGGAGGCCCGACTCGCTCACGGCGACCGCGTACTCGACCCGGGCGTACGTCACGCTCTCCACGACGGCCGCACCGTCCACCGCGATCGTGCCCCGGTAGGCGATCTGATCCTGATGCCAGCCCGAGATGTCCGCGATCGCGTAGTCGTAGGTCCCGTTCGGTTCGCCTCCGAACCCCAAGCTGGCCGTCTCCCCGGTCGTGACCGTCGAATTGGCGGTCCCACCGAACGTGATCGACCAGTTCTGGCCGCTCGGAAGCCCGCTCTCCGAGAAGTCGACGCCGTAGGTCGACGGGCCGTAGTCGAGGTCCACCATCAGGGCGCCGCCCTCCACGGTCGCCGTCCCGAAATCGGGGAACGAACCGTGGTGCCACCCCGAGATGTTGGCGATCGAGTAGGCGTAGCTCCCGTTCGGGGCGTTCGCGAACGCGAGCGAGTCGTTGCCGCCGTCCGTGGTGAGCTCCTGCGGCACGCCGTCGAACGTCACCGACCAGTCGATCCCGGCGGGGAGCCCGGATTCGGTGAAGGAGACCGGGTACTCGGCGAAGGCGAAGTACTCCCAGGTCCCGCCGAACCAGAACAGGTGGACGCTCTTGTTGTACGGCGAGTTTCCGACGCCCCCGAAGAAGAGGGCACCGTCGCTCTGGGTATCCCACACGAGCGAGATCGAGTCCACCGGCTCCGGGCTCACGCTCGGGTGGAGCCGCGTCCAGGCGCAGGAGCCGGTCGTGTTGAGCGGACAGGCGAGGAGCCAGGTGTCGTTGTCGGTGCCGTAGCCGCTCCCCGGCCGCGCCGACTCGTCCTGGCCGCCGTACAGCAGCACCGCGTGGAGATCCGGGTCCCAGACCATCCCGGCCCCGTCCCGGACGTACGGGGAGACGCCTAGCGAGAGGTTGAGCCAGCGGCCCCCGACGAACGCCCACGTGGAGTTGTACGCGAGATACCCCGTCGAATGCTGGACGGTGCTGCCGTAGTTGTACCCGCCGAACTCGACGACCGCGTCGATCGAGGGGTCCCACGCGAGCTGCGGCTCGCTCATCGGTGGCGGCGCGACGCCGGCCGTGGTCGTCACGTTCACCCAGAGCGGCGCGCCGGAGGTCGTGGTCTCGAGCTCCCACGTGTCGTTGAGCATCACGAAGTCGAGGTAGTTGTTGTCGTTCGTGCCGGCGTAACTGTGGTGGCCGCCGAACATCACGATCGCGTCGAGCGCCGGGTCCCAGGCCATCGCCTCGGAACGGCGCGCCGTCGGGTAGGTCTTGAAGGAGAGCTTCGTCCAGTGGCCTCGGAGCCCGCCCGAGAACGCCCAGGTCGCGTTCTGGTAGTTGGTCGACGATCCGCCGAACAGGATGACCTCGTTCAGGGTGGGGTCCCACGCGGTCGCGGGGTGCATGAGACCGCCGGGATTCAGGGAGAGCGGGAGCTCGGTCCA
>JASHXS010000046.1 GCA_030043405.1 Thermoplasmata archaeon
ATGGCGACGTAGAGGTCCGACTGGTTCAGGGTCGGCGAACGGTCAACCGGCAGGGTCAGGTTCCAGGTGATGTTGCCCCCACTGCCCGCCAGAGGCGAGTAGAAGTCGATGCCGGGCTCGTCGTGCCCGTAACAGTCCCAGTTGGAGTAGACCGACTGGCCGCCGTCCGGCCAGATCCCGTTGCAGAATTTCGTGTAGTTGCTGGAGGTCGAGTTCCCGCCCCCCCAACCGGCCGGGTTCGAGCTCGGTTCACCGGGCAGGATGGCGCCCGGTGGGAGCGACGAGCCGCCCCAGGAGTTCGGCCGGGTTCCGCTGGCGGCCGGCACAGTGAGGTGAAGGTCCGAGGGGAGCGAAGCGCCCAGACCTGGCTGGTACCCCACCGCGGTCGTCGTCGCGCCCGACGCGGTGGGCGGGGCGACCGCGAGCGCCGAGGAGCTCGCCAACGCCGACGGGGTTTTGGCGGGCGCGGAGACCGTGCCGGGGGCCACCGTCGAGGGGGCCGGGGCGGTGATCCCGAACCCCGAGCCGACCAGGCCCCCCAACGAGAACGCGGCCGCAGCCATCAGGGCCACGACCAGGGGAAGAGTGCGCGGACGGAGTCGCCGGGTCGACGCCTTCAGGACGAGGGAGCCATTCATGTGACTGGGACCCGCCGCGGGAGCGGAACCGCCCTTAAAAACCGCCGCCCCGGGGGGTTCACGAGGAGAAGAGGTCGACGCGCGATTGGAGCCGCTCCGCGATCTCGAGTCGCTCCAGGCCCTTCATCACGCCGCGGCTGCCCTCGGGGAAGGGGTGAGCGCCGAAGAAGGCGCGAACTTCGTCGGCGCGGCCGAGTCCGACCCATGGGATCGTGCGTTCGAGCACCAGCGACAGGTAGCCGGTGCCGTGGTAGCCCGTGGCGAGTTCCTCCAAGTGTCGGGTTAACCAGGGCCACACGACGTCCCGACCGGCCGGGTTGGCCGTCGCCTGGGGGAGCACCTGGTAACTGTGGCCGCGGATGATCTCACCGGTGAGGAGGAGGTCCAGGGTCGACTCGAGCTGGGCCGGTTCCCCCGTCCAGGCGAGCGCCCGACTCAGTTCCACCCGTTCCCCCTCCGTGACGGTGCGGGCGAGCGCTCGCCGAAGATCTCCCCAGGCGGCCGCGCCACCGGTGCGGGCGCGAGCCACTGCCACCGCCGGGCGGAGGTCGGGGTCCAAGCGCGGCCACTCCTCGAACAGCTCGGCCAGGTCGCGGGCGAACGCTTCGTCGGCGCGCACGCGGTGCGAACAGAGCCGTTCCCGCAGGATCCCGTGGTCGGTCGGCTCCCCGGGGCGCCGACGGATGCCGACAGAGGTCACGCGCTCGGCCAGGTACGCGCGGGTGGCGTCGCTGACCGACGCCGACGTGGGGAAGGTCCGATGCAGGGCCATCAGGACGGTGCTGAAGGTGTCGGTCAGCAGGAGCGAGTCCGTCGCGCCCAGCGCGTCGAGCGCGCGTCGGAAGGTGGCCCAGTCGGAATCCCCGGAGTAGAGGAAGCTGGCCAGGTCCTTCACGACGCTCCAGCGGTCGGTCGGTGGGCGGGTGGGGAGGACCTCCAAGAGACGGTCGAACAGCTCCCCCTCGTAGCGAACCCGATAGAATCCCACGGCCCCCGGGTTCAGATGGACGGCGCTCCCCGGAGGGACCGGCAACTCCAGGGTCCGCTCCCGGAACACGAGGGATCGTCGCTCCCCGTCGACGTCGACTACGAGGGGGATGGGCCAGGGCGGCTCGGTGGCGGGGAGCGGCGTCAGGCAGTACCGGGACTGGGTCAGGTGGAGGCGAGAGCCCTCCCGCCGGGCGGAAATGACCGGGTGACCGGGCCGGTCGATCCAGGGCCCGGCGATCTCGGCGACGGGCTGGCCCGACTGGGAGGCGAGCGCGTCCCAGAGGTCCTCGGTCCGGGCGTTCCCGTACCGGAAGCGTCCCAGGTAGTCGACGACCCCCGCGCGGAACTTCTCCGGGCCAAGGTACCCCTCGAGCATCGCGAGGAACGAGGAGCCCTTCCCGTAGCTGATCTCGTCGAAGATCTGCCCGATCTCCTCCGGTCGGGAGACGTGCGCGCGGACGGGGTGCGTCGACCGGAGGGAGTCGCCCTCGAACGCGGCGGCCGCGCCCGCCACCCGGAGGTAGAAGTCGGTCAGCGGATCCAGCTCGGGGGCGAGGCGTTGGGTGATGCGCGTCTCCATGAGGGCGGCGAAGCTCTCGTTCAGCCAGATGTCGTCCCACGACGCCATCGTCACCAGGTTGCCGAACCATTGATGGGCGATCTCGTGGGCGACCGTCTCGAAGACGTCCCGCCGCGTGAACGTGTCCGCGGTCGGGTCGACGAGCAGGCGCATGTCCCGGTAGCTGATCGCCCCCCAGTTCTCCATCGCTCCGAATGCGTGGTCCGCGACCGCGACCATGTCGAGTTTGGGCAGGGGGTAGGGGATCCGGAAGTACTCCTCGTACCCCTCGAGGATCCGCCCGCCGGCCTGGACGGCGAACTCCCCGGCGCGGCCCCGACCCGGGGGCCCGAGCACCCGGACCGTCACCGGGCCCGCCCGGGTTTCGGCCCGATCGAAGCGCCCGATGGCGAGGTAGAAGAGATACGTCGACATCGGCGGGGTCGGGGCGAAGACCCACTCCTTCGCCCCGTCGGGTTCGCGAATCCGCTCGGCCGGCGTGTTGGAAATGACCTCCAGGTCGGGCCGCGTCCGGACCGTCAAGCGGATCCGGGCCTTTCGGTCGGGCTCGTCGACGCAGGGGAAGATCCGCCGAGCGCCGACCGGCTCACACTGCGAGGTCAGGACTGTGCCCTCCGCATGGGCGCATCGGTAGAGCCCGACCAGGAGGCCGGGCACGACTTGGCCCGCGAAATCCACGCTCAGGGGCCCGGACGAACCGTTCGAGGGCGGAAGGTGGAGTCGGCCGGCCCGCGGGTCATGTTGGAACGGCACGGGGCCGCCCGGCCCATGGACCGCCCGAATCTCGAGCGCCTCGCAGTCTAGCTCCAGGCCGGCGGGGCCCTCGGGGGGCGGGAAGGTCACTCGTCCCTGCCAGCGACCCGCGTCGAAGTCGACCTCCAGGGCGAGGTCGTACTGGCTGATGGTGGTCCGGGGTGCGGGGCTCAACCGTTTCCCCCGGTCACCCTCCGCCGAGAGGACGCCCCCGTCATGAAGGTATACGCGAGCCCCCGAGCGGCGGACGCGCCGGGTCCAACGTTAAATACGACGGGTCTGTCGGAAAGTCGGCTGACGGCCAAAGCGGTGGGGAAACACCCGGTCCCATTCCGAACCCGGCAGTTAAGCCCACTGGCGTTCCGCACGGTACTGAAGTGCGCGAGCCTACGGGAAACGCGGAAAGCTGTCAGCCTCTCGGGACCGGGACCCAGTTCGCTCCGATAGCCTAATCGCGGCGGACGGTTCCGGCGCGCCGTGTTGCTCGGCGCCCACGTGGGAACCTCCGACGGGCTCGGGGAAGCGGTCCGCCAAGGGCGGGCCCTGGGCTGCGAGTCGATCCAGATCTTCTCGAAGAGTCCCCAGATGTGGGTCGGGCCGGCGGTGAAGCCGGAGTCCGCGGCCGAGTTCCGCGAAGCCGTCCGGGCGACCCCCGCGCTGGCGACCGCGGTGCACCACGGCTACCTCCTGAACCTCGCCTCCCCCAAGGCCTTCATGCTGAAGCGGTCGCGGACCGCGTTCGCGGACGAGATCGCCCGCGCGGAGTTGCTCGGGGTCGATGGGCTGATCTTTCACCCGGGCGCGCACCTGGGATCGGGCGTCGAGGCAGGGCTGCGACAGATCGCCGACAGCGTCACCCAGGCGATCGAGGCCTTCCCCGAAGGGAGGGTCCGCCTCCTGCTGGAGAACGCGGCCGGGCAGGGCACGACCCTCGGGTCGACGTTCGAACAGCTCCAGTCGGTGCTCCACTCGGTCGACCGTCCGGACCGCGTCGGCGTCGCGCTGGACACCTGCCACCTGTTTGCCTCCGGGATCGACTTCCGTACCGACGAAGGGTACGGCGAACTGTGCGACCGGGTCGATTCCGTCCTCGGACGCTCCAATGTCCGCGCATTCCACCTGAACGACGCGAAGGCGGAACTCGGGTCCCACCTCGACCGCCACGAGAACATCGGTCAGGGACAGATCGGGCGGGACGGGTTCCGCCCGCTCGTGAACGACCCGCGGTGGGCCACGGTGCCCGGCTATCTCGAGACCCCGCTGGACGACGAGGGGTACGCCCGGTATGCCACGGACCTCGGAACGCTCCGCTCCCTCGTGGAGGGCCCGGCCTCCCCCCGCTCGGCCGGGGCCAAGCCCTCGCGAGGTCCGAGCGCGGGCCGAACGCTCAAATAGAGTGGCCCTGCTCGGCGGCCGGCGATGGCGGCAGCCACCTCGGACGAGACGATCCGCTCGCTCGAGACCACGGCGCGCGAGATCCGAAGCGACATCCTTCGGATGACCCACGCGGCCGGCAGCGGTCACCCCGGGGGCAGCCTCTCGGTCTGCGACCTCGTGAACGCCCTCGTGTTCCACGAGCTCCGGCTCGACCCGACGCGACCCGACTGGCCGGAGCGGGACCGGCTGGTGCTATCGAAAGGGCACGCGGCCCCGGCCCTCTACGCCGCTCTGGCGCTCCGCGGGTACCTGCCCCGGGAGGAGCTGCTCACCCTCCGTCAGCTCGGCAGCCGGCTGCAGGGGCACGTCGACCGAGGCAAGTTGCCCTTCATCGAGGCCTCCACCGGGGGGCTCGGACAGGGGATCGGGATGGCGGTCGGGATGGCCCTCGCCGCGCGACTCGGCCCCACGACGTACCGGACGGTCGCGATCATCGGGGACGGAGAGTGCCAGGCGGGGTCGACGTGGGAAGCCCTCCTAGCCGGGGGCCACTACCGGCTCTCGAACCTCCTCGTCATCTTGGACCGGAACGGGTACGAGACCGACGGCCCGACCGAGTCGATCATGGGTATCGAACCGATCGCGGACAAGCTCCGGGCCTTCCGCTACCACACCCTCGAGATCTCCGGTCACGACTACCGTGAGATCCTCGGGGCGTTCGCGGAGGCCCGCTCGGTGACGACCGGCCCGACGGCGATCGTGGCTCGTACGGTCAAGGGCAAGGGCGTCTCCTTCATGGAAGGAACCCATACCTACCATGGCAAGGCGCCCACGAGCGCCGAGTTGGGCCGGGCCCTGGCGGAACTCGGAGCCCCGGGGGGGGCCGCCCAATGACGACGGTCGGCCCGGCGGAAAGCCTCCGCGACGCCTACGGAAAGACGTTGATCGAGGTCGGGGAGCAGGACCCGAACCTGGTGGTGCTGGACGCGGACCTCTCCGGCTCGACCCGTACAGCGCTGTTCGGGCAACGGTTCCCGGAGCGCTTCTTCAACGTCGGGGTCATGGAACCGACGATGATGTCGATCGCCGCCGGGTTGGCGATCTCGGGCCGGACGGCCTTTGCCAGCACGTTCGCCGTCTTCGGGGCCGGACAGGCGTACAACGTCGTCCGCCAGTCGATCTGCTACAACCACGCCAACGTCAAGATCGTCGCCACCCACGCGGGCCTGCTCGTCGGGGGAGACGGCGGCACCCACCAGATCCTCGAGGACATCGGTCTCATGCGCGGCCTGCCGGGCATGACCGTGATCGTCCCGGCCGACGCTCCGACGACGCGAGCGGCGATACGGGCGGTGCACGCGCGCGACGGCCCGGCCTACGTCCGGCTGACCCGCGAGAGCCTCCCAGTCGTGACGGACGGGAGTTTCCAGATCGGGAAGGCGGCGGAACTTCGGTCGGGGAACGACCTCACGATCGTCGCGGTGGGCGCCCTCGTGGCCCGCGCCCTCACGGTCGCCGAGGAGCTCGCCCAGGTCGGGGTTTCCGCGCGGGTGTTGGACTTCGCCTCCGTGAAGCCCTTCGACGAGCCGGCGCTCCTGCGGGCCGCCCGGGACACCGGGGCCATCCTGGTGCTGGAAGAGCACTCCGTGCTGACCGGCGTCGGGGCGCTCGTCGCGTCGACGACCTCGGAGAATTATCCCGTCCCAGTCCGCCGCGTCGGGGTGCCGGACGTGTTCGGCGAGTCCGGCGACCCGTGGGCGCTCCTCGACCGGTACGGGATGTCGCTCGAGCGGATCCGCGAGGAAGCCTGGGAACTCCTCCGCGCACGGGGCAAGGTTCAGTAAGGAGGACCCCCTCGGGAGCCCGGTCGAATGCAGCTGTTCCTCGATACCGCCAGTGTCAGCGAGATCCGGACGATGTGGGAGATCGGCATCCTGGACGGGGTGACGACCAACCCGACCCTCGTCGCGAAGGAGGGCCGAAAGTTCGAGGACGTGTTGCGGGAGATCTGCGGGCTCGGGGTCCCGTCGGTCTCCGCCGAGGTCGTCGCGACCGATACGGAGGGGATGCTGCGGGAGGGCCGCCACCTCCGAGAGATCCACCGCTCGATCTACGTGAAGGTCCCGATGACCCCGGCCGGCCTCACGGCGACCAAGGTCCTGGCCGGGGAGGGGACCCGGGTCAACATGACGCTCGTGTTCAGCGCGAACCAGGCGCTGCTCGCCGCCAAGGTCGGCGCCGCGTACGTGAGCCCGTTCATCGGGCGCCTCGACGACCAGGGCCAGGACGGGATGGAACTGATCCGGGACATCCTCGAGATCTACCG
>JASHXS010000047.1 GCA_030043405.1 Thermoplasmata archaeon
GTCGACCAGGAGGACGCGAGGGGAGGGGGCGTCAGGCATGGGGCCTCCGCACTCGGACGGGGCGACCTCCCGAGATCGCCCCGACGGGGCAGTACGGCACGCACCACCCGCACTCGGTGCAGTTCGACAGTACCTCCAGACGGGTGGCGGTCAGCTCCATCGCGTTCGGCGGACAGACCCCGGTGCAGAGGCCACAGAGGACACAAATGTCCGGATCCACCGTCACCATCGGCGATCCCTCGTCAGGGGCTCGAAGGGGCGCGACTCGGGTGGAGCGCCCGACCCAGCGCCACGTAGCCCGTCAAGGCACACTTGATGCGAACTGGCGAGAGGGGGATACCGAGCTTCTGCATCACGTCGTCCTGGGTGATCTTGCCGGCGTCGTCGAGGGTCAGACCCTTGAGACGTTCGGTCAGCATCGACGTGCTCGCCATGCTGATCGCGCACCCGTCTCCCTCGAACCGGACCTCCTGGATCTTCTGGTCGCCCGCGCCGAGTCGAAGTCGCATCGTGATGTGGTCACCGCACAGCGGGTTGGACTCCTCTCCCACCCGGTCGGCCGGCTCCAGCGGACCGAAGTTCCGGGGCGTCCGGTAATGCTGGAGGATCACCTCCTGATACATGTCGTAGGCCATCGATTCCTTCCCGGGATTTCGTAGCGACGCCGCTTATTAGACGCGCGGCCGACTCGAGCTATCCCTCCGCGTGGGCCGGAAGCGCCCACGACCTTATAAGCACCCCTCGGTGTGTAAATCCGATGGCGGCCGCCGTGCCTCGGTACGACGAGTGGCTCCCCCTCTCGACAGTCCAAGAGCTCGGGGACGCCCTCCGGGACCCCCCGGAGATGCGGGCGGTCCGTCGCGAGGCGCACGACCGATTTCTGGGCCTCCCTATGGAGCCGAACCCCCTCTACCGGGGGTACGGCTACTTCACCGGCGTGGACCTCACAGGCCTGGACCCCGCGGCGCGGGGGCCGGCGGTGCCGCTACCGCCCCGACTACCGGGCGCTCTGCGCATCGTGCACGACGCCGGTGGAACCCGCGTGGACATTCCCGACGAGCTGGTACGGGCGGGGGTCCGGGTCCGGACCCTCACCGACATCTGGGCCGCCGGTCCGGAGTCGGTCCGCGAATTCCTGGGCGGCAGCGAGGAACCGACCGACCGGCTGTCGGCGCTCGGGACCGCCCTCGTGAATCGGGGGTACCGTTTGGAGATCCCGGACGGCTTCCGGACCCCGGTTCGCGTCCAGGACCTTTCGGCCCTGTCCGTCCCCCACGAGGGGCTCTCGGTCCGACGCTCCGTGCGGGCGGGGACCGGGGTGCAGTTGCTCTTCACCGAGGAGGTCTATAGCACCCCGGGAGCCCGGAACGTCCAGCGACTGTACGCCTCCAGCGTCGATCTCGACCTGGCGGCCGACTCCAAGGTCGTCTATCTCGGCGTCCACGCCCCCGACCTCCGGGCCGTCTCTGTGTACCGCCGGAGCGCCACGACGGGCCCGAACGCCCGGCTGGCCTGGATCTGGGCGGGCCTGGGGGGTTTCCGGACGAAAGTCCGCAACCAGAGCCACCTCCTGGGGAACGGGTCCGCCGTGGACGACCTGCAGGCTTTCTACGGCCACCGGGACCAGTCGTACGACAGCTCCGTCGATCTGACCCACACCGGGACCGACACGAACGGTCGGTCGATCACCCGGGGCGTCTTCGCGGACGAAGCGCGGGGGATGAGCCGGGGGCTCGTCCGCATCGAACACCCGGCCCGCAAGACGGTGAGCTTCATCTCGGAGCACGCGATGCTCCTCTCGAAAGGCGCTCGGTCCGACACGATCCCGATCCTCGAGATCCTCTGCCGGGACGTGAAGGCGACCCACTCGACCTCCGTCGCACCGGTCGATCCGGAGAAGGTGTTCTACCTGGAGTCCCGGGGGATGCCGGGCCCGGACTCGATCCGGATGATCGGGGAAGGATTCCTTTCCTACGTCCTCGAGCGGGCCCCCGTCGCGGGTCTGCGGGAGGTCATGTATCCGACCCTGGCGGCCCGATGGGAGGGAGCGGACCTCTCCTGGGCCGCGGAGCACTTCCCGAGCCTGCCCGCGCTCGATGTCACCGGAACCGAGGCGTCTCCCGAGTGGCGGTTCGACGCCAAACTCCGCTAGGTGCGGCCGTGGCCCTCGTCTCGGATCCCGAGCGTCTGCCGGCCGCGGTCCTGGACGACCTGGTCCGTTCGCTGCGGGCGGACCTCGCGGACACCGAGGAGATGATCACCAGCCCCCGGGGACGGGTCCTCGACCCCGCGAGCCTTCTCACGGCCCAGGAACTGCTGACGGCGGCCGTGCAGGTACTCGACCGCGCCGGCGCGCGGACTCCTAGCGAGCGCGCGGGCGA
The DNA here is from genome assembly GCA_030043405.1 of Thermoplasmata archaeon. GTDB lineage: Archaea > Thermoplasmatota > Thermoplasmata > Lutacidiplasmatales > UBA184 > Lutacidiplasma. The sequence goes on from JASHXS010000047.1 coordinate 2,382, forward strand.
GGCGAACCTTGCTTACGCGACCCTGCTGGCCGTGATCGACCTGGTGAAGTCCCACACCGACGTCCCGAAGGTCCCCCCGCCGCGGAAGGTCTCGGTCCCGTAGGGAGGGCCCGACCTGGGCCGCCCGGTCTAGCCGACGGCCCCCGCCATCTCCAGCTGGATCAGGCGGTTGAGCTCGAGGGCGTAGTCGACCGGGAGTTCCTTCGCGAACTCGGCGAGGAAACCCATCAGGATCAGGTGGATGGCGTCGGACTCGTTGAGACCCCGGCTCATCAGGTAGAAGATCTGCTCCTCGCCGATCTTCCCGACGACCGCCTCGTGGGTGATCGTGGCATCCTCCTCGTGGATCTCGTTGTACGGGTACGTGTCCGAGCGTCCCTCTTCGTCCGGCAGGAGGGCGTCGCATCGGACGGCCGCCTTGACCCCGGTGGCGCCCGGCGCGACATGGAGGAGTCCACGGTAGCTGGTCTGACCCCCCCCGGATGGCGATCGACTTCGCGATGATCTTGCTCGAGGTGTCCGGCGCCGAGTGCACCGCCTTCGCACCCGAGTCGATGATCTGACCCTCGCTCGCAAAGGCGACCGAAAGGATGTCGGCGCGCGAGCCCCGGCCGCGCAGGTAGACCGACGGGTACTTCATCGTGATCTTGGAGCCCATGTTCCCGTCGACCCACTCGACGAGCGCGTTCTCGTAGGCGACCGCCCGCTTCGTGACGAGGTTGTAGACGTTCTTCGACCAGTTCTGGATCGTCGTGTACCGGAGCTTCGCGTACGGCTCCGCGACGACCTCGACGACGGCCGCATGCAGCGAGTCGGTCGA
>JASHXS010000048.1 GCA_030043405.1 Thermoplasmata archaeon
GGCGCCGTCGACCTTCGTGGCCCCGTCGTGACCGGTTGGGCCCCCGCGGCCACGCTTAAATATCGAGCGACCTACGCACTCCCCCACCCGTGAGCCGAGGACCCCCTTCGGGGGAGTTCCGCTGACGCGAGGAACCATGGCGCGACCAATCTACGTGCGATTCGAGACCCCGAGCGACCTCGCCGACAAGGCCCTGCAGCTCGTCCAGGTGGCGAGCGAGACCGGCAAGGTCCGCGTCGGCACGAACGAAGTGACCAAGTCGAGCGAGCGCTCCGAGGCGAAGCTCGTCGTGATGGCGGAGGACGTCGACCCCGTCGAGATCCTCGTCCACATCCCGATGCTCTGCGAGGAGAAGCGCATTCCCTACCTCTACGTGCCCAAGAAGCAGCGGCTCGGGCAGTCGGCCGGCCTCTCCAAGTCCGCCGCCAGCGTCGCGGTCGTCGAGCCCGGCGAGGCGAAGGGGCTCCTGGACGAACTGGCCACGCAGTTCCCGAACCTGAAGAAGTAGGCAGGCAGGACGGGAGGACGCGACCGTGGCGGAAGACAAGGGCTCTCCGGCGGAGGTCGTCGAGCTCGTCGGCCGGACCGGGATGGCCGGCGAGGCCACCCAGGTGAAGGTCCGGGTCCTCGCGGGCCGGGACCGCGGCAAGATCATCACGCGGAACGTCGCGGGACCGATCCGCCTCGGGGATGTCCTCATCCTCCGCGAGACGGCCCGGGAAGCGCGCAAGCTGTCGGTCCGGTAGGAGAAGCTCATGGTCGTCAAGCGCCAGTGCTCGTTCTGCGCCGCCGAGATCGAACCCGGCACCGGCTCCATGTTCGTCAAGCGCGACGGGACGGTCTACCACTTCGACACCTCGTCCTGCCGCAAGCAGCAGCTCGACCTGGGCCGCGTCGGTCACCGCCTGAAGTGGACCCGGGCGCACTCCCTCAAGCGCGCCGCGGACCGCTCGAGCGAGGCCTCCCGATCGGCGAGCGCGACGGCCGCCCCCGAGCCGGCCAAGCCCGCCCCGCGGGCGCGCGCGCCGAAGACGCCGGCACCCGCGACCGCTCCCACCGCTCCGGCGACCCCTCCGACCCCCTCGACCCCGCCCGTCGCCGAAGCACCGGCGGCCCCGGAGAAGAAGGCGACCCACCGGGCCCCGCCGAAGTCGGAACCCGCTGCTGAGAAGTCGACGGACTCCGAGGCCCCCAAGAAACCCAAGCCGCGGGCCAAGGCGAAGAAGCCGGCGGCCGACGACGCGAAGCCGGACGCCTAGGCCGCGCTCGGCACCTCTCCGTTCGAACCGAATCGGTAAGTCCTACCGGCCCGGCGGCCCGGGCGAATGACCCGAGACGACTCCCCCGGTTGGGTCACGGCGGCCGACGTCGCCGATTACGCGTTCTGCCCTCGTTCCCACTGGTACCGCCACCACCCGCCGCCGGAGGGACCGACCGCCCAGGCCCGCCGCCGGTCCGCCGCCGGAGAGCGATTCCATACCGCCGAGCTCCGGGCGACCGATCGTCGATCGCGGCACGGAGCGTCGTACTGGGTCTGGGTGGTGGTCGGGGGATTGCTCGTGCTCGGAGGAGTCGCGTGGCTGCTCCACTGACCTGGCTGGCCCTCGGCCTTACCCTGGCCGGCGTGGGCCTGCTGGTGGCGGGCGCTTGGTCGCTCCGTCGTCGCCACGCCGAGGCCCGATACGGCCAGCTGATCTCGGTGGACCTGGGGCCCGGGAGCGGGACGAGCCTGCGCAGCGAGCGATTCCGCCTCTCGGGTCGCCCGGACGAGCTGCGTCAGGCGCGGGACGGTCGATGGATCCCCGTCGAATGGAAGAGCCGGGCCTCCTTTGCGCAAGGACCCCCGCGGTCGCACCGCGCCCAGGTCTGGGCGTACTGCTTACTGGTCGAGGAGTCGACCGGCCGAGCGCCGCCGTTCGGCGTGGTGCGGTACTCGGACCGACGGGAGTTCCAGGTCCCCTGGGATGCCGCGGCGCGGGCGGGGCTCGTCCGCCTGCTGGACGAGATGCGTCGGCCCTACGACGGGCGAGCCGCCCCGTCCGCCGGGAAGTGTGCGGGGTGCCGCTGGCGCCCCGGCTGTGACGCCCGTTTCCGCGTGTAGAACACCTCGGTCTCGTACGGGAAGGCGAATCGCCGCCGCCCGCGCAGGGCCGGGTCGGTCTCGAGCAGCGTCCGGATCTCGCGGGTCAACTCGCGGCGGACGGCCGCGGGCTGGATCTGGACCCGACTCTCAGACAGGGTCCGATCGATGAGACCGGTCGGGGTGAGGAACTGCGGGTTCGCGAACACGCGTCGGCGGACCGGAGGAAAGGGGGAACCGGACCGGCGGAACACGTCGGCCCACCGAGCCTCGCCGTCGGGCCGAGGGAGCACGTGACGATTCACCGTGCGGGTGAGTTCGCGGATCCACGGCACCGACGTGTCGCGGTTGTTCCAGACCAAGCCCAGGCCACCCCCCGGGCGGAGGACGCGGGCGATCTCGCGGAGCGCTCGCAGGTGGCGGAACCAGTGGAAGGCCTGGGCGACGACCACCGCGTCCACGAACCCGTCGGGAAGGGGAATCTGGTCCGCCCGCCCCGCCAGCACCGGTACGTCCGGGACCGCCCGTCGGAACTCCCGACGCATGCCCGGCATGGGATCCACCGCCACCAGGGCCGCCCCCGTCCGCTGGAGGGCCCGCGTGAACTTGCCCGTCCCGCTCGCCAGGTCCAGGATCGTGGAGCCCGGCCCCAGGTCGAATCGCTCCGCGAGGAAGTCGACCGCGGCGGCCGGGTACCCCGGCCGCCCCCGCTCGTAGCGCGCCGCGCTCTGGTCGAAGGTGCCGGCCAGCCGGGCGACCACCGCGGCCGATCCCCCCGGTCGCCGCCCGCCGCCTCCCATCGAGACTCCCACGACCCCCGGGACATGAGGCTGCGGGGGCGGTGGCTCGCGCCGGGAAAGCTTTACCCTCTCCCGCCGCTGGTCGGCCCCGATGGCGGAAGGGAACCTCGAGCGCACTCTCGTGCTCGTGAAGCCGGACGGCGTGCGCCGGGGCCTGGTCGGGGTGCTCCTCGACCGCTTCGAGCGCAAGGGGCTCAAGATCGTCGCCGCGAAGATGCTTCGGGTCGCGCCCGAACTGGCGCAGCGGCACTACGCCGAGCACGAGGGGAAGCCGTTCTACCCCTCGCTCATCCAGCACATCACCTCGGGACCGACGTTCGCCTGCGTGCTCGAGGGCCGCTCCGCCGTGCCCGTGGTCCGACTGCTCGTCGGCGCCACGAACCCGCAGTCGGCCGCCCCGGGGACGATCCGGGGGGATTTCGGCCTCGGGATCACCGCCAACCTGGTGCACGCTTCCGACTCCGCCGAGTCGTCCGCCCGCGAGCAGGCCCTGTACTTCACGCCCGAAGAGTACTCCGCGTACTCCCGCGTGGGCGAGGAGTACTTCTAGCGAGATGGGCGCGGCGGTCGCTCGCGCCGCGCGGGCCCTCGCGGCCGGAAAGCTGGTCGTCTATCCCACCGACACCTTGCTGGGGCTCGGCGCCCGGGCGTCGGACGGCTCGGCGGTCTCCCGGCTGGAGCGGGCCAAGGCCCGGCCCGCCGGGCAGCCCCTGTCGATCGCCTTCAGCTCGACCGAGGAGGTCGAGCGGTGGGCCGACCTGACCCCGACCGGCCGGCGCTGGATGCGACGCCATCTGCCCGGGCCGTACACCGTCCTGCTCGAGCCGAGCGCGCGGGCCCGAACGACGTTCGCCCCGTCCATCGTCCCGGATTCGGGGGCGCTGGCGGTCCGGGTGCCGGATCACCCCGTGGCCCGCGAACTCGCCCGACGGGTCGGCCCCCTGGTGGCGACGAGCGCGAACCGACATGGCCAGCCGCCGGCGCGCACCGCCGCAGAGGCCCGTCGCCGACTGGGCTCGCAGGTCGCGGTCTACCTCGCGGCCGTCCCCGCGCCGTCGGGGCGCCCGTCCACGTTCGTCGACCTTCGAGGCACCCGCCCCCTCGTTCGGGCGAGGGGGTGACCCCCGTGCCGCCCGTACGGGACCTGGAACGATGGCGCGAAGCCGCCCGCATCGCGTCGCGGGCTCGGGAAGTGGGGCTTCGGCTCACGGTACCGGGTGCCCGGCGACGGGACGTCGCCGAGGCGGTCGAGGCGGAGATCCGGCAAGGGGGAGCGGAGCCTGCCTTTCCGGTGAACCTCTCGCGCAACGTCGAGGCAGCGCATTACACTCCCGACCCGGAGGACCCGGTCGTCTTCGAGGCGGGCGACCTGGTGAAGGTCGATGTCGGAGCGCACCTGGACGGCGCGATCGCGGACACGGCCGATACCATCGAGGTCGGGGGCGGGCACCGCCACGAGAACCTGATCCGGGCCGTGCGGGACGCGCTGCGGGACGGGATCGCCCAGGTCCGGGCCGGCGGGCGGGTCGACGAGGTCAGCGGCGCGATCGCCCGGGCGATCCGGGCGCGGGGGCTCCGGCCGGTCGAGGACCTCACCGGCCACTCCATCGAGCCGTACCTGCTCCACGCGGGGAAGTCGGTGCCCAACGTGCCGGGCCGCAGCGAGGACCGCTTCGAGGAGGGGGAGATCATCGCGATCGAGCCGTTCGCCACCAACGGCATCGGCCACATCGAGAACGGTCCGTTCGGGAACATCCAGCGGTTCCGGACGGACCCCGGGACGGGGGACCCCGCCCTGGCCCGCCTGTTCCGTCGCTTTCGCACGTTGCCGTTCACCGTCCGCTGGGTGTCGGAGCCGGCCGAGCGGGAGGCGCTGCGTCACGCCCGACGTTGGCTCCAGACGTATCCGGTCTTCCTGGAACGCGGGGGCGGCTGGGTCGCCCAGGCCGAACATACCGTCCTGGTGGGAGCGGCCGGCGCCGAGGTCCTGTCCGCCAAGCTCGACGAGTA
>JASHXS010000049.1 GCA_030043405.1 Thermoplasmata archaeon
GACCTCCTCCATCAACTCAAGGAGAGCGGCATCCTCATCGTGCGGGACTCGGTGACGGGAGCCGTGGTAGGCGTGTTGACCCGGCACGACGTCGTGGCGTTCTTGTCGGAACAGGGAGGGCCCCATGCGGTTTAAGACCCGGGTGATCCACGACGGGCAACCGCCGGACGCCGCCACGGGGGCGGTGAGCCCTCCCATCTACCTGTCCAGTACCTTCCGTCAGCGCGCGCCGAACGTCAACCAGGGGTACGTGTACAGCCGCTCCGGGAATCCCACTCGAGCGCTGCTGGAACAGGCGCTGGGAGCGTTGGAAGGCGGGGCGGGCAGTCTGGCCTTCGCGTCCGGGCTCGGCGCGCTGGCGACCCTCCTCGAGTCCCTCCCGACGGGCAGCCGGATCGTCTCCGTCGATGACCTCTACGGTGGCACCTGGCGCCTCTTCGAGCACCACCGCCGGCAGTTCGACCTCCGGGTCGAGTACGCGGACCTCTCGACTCCGACGGCCCGGGAGACGGCGCTGTCGGGTCGGGCCGACCTCGTGTACGTCGAGACCCCGACGAACCCGCTCCTCCGTCTCGTCGACCTTCGTGCGACCGTCAAGGCCGCCCGACGCATGGGGGCGCGGGTCGTCGTCGACAACACGTTCGCCACCCCGGCGCTTCAGCGACCCATCGAGTACGGAGTCGACCTGGTCCTTCACTCTACCACCAAGTACCTAGGAGGCCACTCCGACGTCGTCGGGGGCGCGTTGATCCCCCGACGACCGGCGGACCTCGAACGCCTGCAGTGGCTCCAGAACGCGGTGGGGGCGGTGCCGTCCCCCTTCGACTGCTACCTCGTCCTCCGGGGGATTCGCACCTTGGCGGTCCGGATGCGGGCCCACGGGGAGAGCGCCCGAGCGGTCGCGGAGGTGCTGGACGACCATCCGAAAGTCCGAAGGGTCCATTACCCGGGTCTCTCCGCCCACCCCCAGCACGCATTGGCCCGCCGTCAGATGGACGGCTATGGCGGGATCGTCAGCGTCGACCTGCGGACGAACGCCCGAGGCGTGCGCCGGTTCCTGGCGGCCCTATCTCTCTTCACGCTCGCCGAGAGCCTCGGCGCGGTGGAGTCGCTCGTCGACCACCCCGCCTCGATGACGCACGCGAGCGTGCCCCGGAAGGAGCGGGAGGCCCATGGCGTGACCGAGGGCCTGGTGCGGCTCTCGTGCGGCATCGAAGACCCGGCCGACCTCGCGGACGACGTGCGCCGGGCCTTGCGGAGCGTGTAGCGTGCGCAAATTCCAGGTGTACGACTCCCTGGCCCGAGAGGTCCGGGAGTTCGCCCCGCTCGTGCCCCCCCGCGTGGGGATCTTTGTCTGCGGCCTCACCCCGTACGCCCCCGCCCACGTCGGGCACGGTCGGGGATTCGTCGTCTTCGACATGGTGGCCCGGGCCCTCCGACGCTGGGGGTATCGCGTCCTGTACGTCCAGACCGTCACCAACGTCGACGACAAGGTGATCGCCCGGGCGGCGGAGGAGGGGGCCGACCCCCTCGCGCTGTCGGATCGGTACTTCCGCGAGTACCTGGAGTGCGCGGAGGCGCTCGGGATCCGCTCCACCAATTACTACGCCTATGCGACCGACCATGTGCCTGACATCATCGCCCAGGTACAGGCCCTGGTCGACCGGGGCTTCGGGTACGTGGCTTCGGACGGGTCCGTGTACTTCTCGGTCGCTCGATTTCCCGGCTATGGTCGACTGTCCGGCCAGAAGGTCGCCGCGCTCCAGCCCGGCGCCCGGGTGGAGAGGGATGAGCGGAAGCAGGCCCCCGAAGACTTCGTGCTCTGGAAGGCCGCGCGGCCGGGGGAACCCAGTTGGGAAAGCCCCTGGGGCCCGGGCCGGCCCGGCTGGCACATCGAGGACACGGCCATCACGGGGAGGATCTTCGGCCCCCGCTATGACCTCCACGGGGGCGGCCTCGACCTGATCTTCCCGCACCACGAAGCGGAGATCGCCCAAGCCGAGAGCGCGACCGGGGAAGCGCCCCTCGTCAACTACTGGATGCACTGGGGCCTCCTCAACATGGGCGGCGAGAAGATGTCGAAGTCGATCGGGAACGTCTCCTCGCTGGAGGGCGCTATCGAAACCCATGGGGCCGCCGTGCTCCGGTTCTACTACCTCAACGCCCACTACCGCAGCTCGATCGAGTTCGACCCCCAATCGAGCCTTCGCGAGGCCGGGGAGGCGTACGCGACGCTCGCGCGACCCGCGGACCGCCTCTTCGACCTCCTGCACGCGGACGGTCCCGAGCGAGCCGGGGCGGACCTCCCTTCGGCGCGGGCCGATGCGGCGGAAGCGCTCGTCGAACAGCTCGATCAGACGCTCGCGCAGGACTTCAACAGCCGCGAAGCGATCGCGCTCCTGTTCGGCTGGAGCCGCCGACTGGCGGAGGACCTCGGGTCGCTCGAGCGGCTCTCAGGGCCCGCTCTCGAGCAACTCGCATCCCCCTATCGCTGGGGCCAGGACGTCCTCGGCCTCTTCGAGCGGGCGGCCGACGGGCGGGGGGGGGTCGGGGGCGCGGTCGTCGCGGTGTTGCTCCAGGCCCGCCAGCGGGCCCGGGCGCGCGGGGACTTTGCGGAAGCCGACCGGATCCGCCAGGAGCTTCGCGCCGCCGGGGTCGTGTTGGAGGACGACGCGACCGGCACCCGTTGGTCCGCGGTGCGAGACTAGCTACGATGCGGGGCCTCGGTTTCGTCGAACATGGGGGCCTCGACCGCCTCCAGTTCGTCGACGTAGTCGAACCGGTCCCCGGACCCGGAGAGGTGCGCGTGCGGATCCGGGCGGCCGCCTTCAACCATCTCGACCGGTTCACGTTGGGCGGGATCCCTGGCGTCCCCATCGAGCGCCCCCACGTGCTGGGGTCGGATGGGGCGGGGGTCGTCGATTCGGTCGGCCCCGGGGTGGACGGTTGGGCTCCGGGACAGGGGGTACTCCTGAATCCGGGTCTGTGGGATGGGACCTGCGACGCCTGCCGCGCCCACGAAGAGTCCCTTTGTCGGAACTACCGGATCGTCGGTGAGCACACCCAGGGTACGGCGACCGACTTCGTCGTCGTACCGGCCCGGAACCTGCACCCCCGGCCGGCCACCCTCGGCTGGCCGGAAGCGGCGGCCTCTCCCCTCGTTTTCCAGACCGCCTGGCGCGCGCTCCGAACGACGGGCGCTCTCCGGGCGGGGGAGCAGCTCGCCGTGATCGGCGCGGGGGGCGGGACCTCCACCGCGGTAGTCCAGGTCGGAAAACTCCTCGGCGCCCGGGTGGTGGTCGCGGCGCGCAGCCGGGCCAAGGAGGAAACGCTCCGGCGACTGGGCGCCGACGACTTCGTCACGTTCGACGCGGACCATCCCCTGGACCGGGTCCTGTGGCAGGCGAGCCAGAAACAGGGGTTCGACGTGCTGTTCGACTCCGTGGGCGCCCCGACGCTCCCGAAGTCGGTCCGCGCGGTCGCGCGGGGAGGTCGCGTCGTGGTGATCGGCGCGACGGCCGGGCCGCTCGTGGAGGTGGACGTGCGCACGCTGTTCTGGCGACAGGCCTCGATCCGGGGCAGTACGATGGCGAACGCGGCCGAATTCCAGGAAGTGCTCGCCCACCTCGCCGCCGGGCGACTCCGGCCGCTGATCGACTCGACCCGCCCGCTCGAACAGGGCCTCGAGGCCTTCCACCGACTCGAGTCCCCGGACCTGCTCGGGAAGGTCGTCCTGACGGTGCCGTAGGCCGGCACGCCGATTCATGAGCCATTCCTGCGGGGGTGGACCCCTGCGTACACGCCGGTTGTGCGGTCGGTTTCCCCTCCCGAGACGTGAGGGTTAAATAGACGAACTCGGCGTCTATTCGCTCGTGGACCGTTTTTCGGGCCATCCTTCCCCGTCCGAAGGATCGCTGCACCCGGTACGCCGACCGCTTTTCGTGGCCCTCGTGATCGGAGTGCTGCTGTTGGTCGTCCTCGGGGGCCTCGGACTCTCCGGCGCGCCGGCCGCTGCCGGGGCAGGGAGTCCCGTCCGGGCGGCCGCTCCGGCCGCGAGCGCGACGCCCGCCGTGATGCACGGCGACCTGACGGTCACCTCCGGCGAGCGGTACGTGATCCAGTCTCCTGAGGGGAGCCAGCTCTATTACCAGAACGGCAACATCACGGTCGAGTCGGGCGGCACCCTGATCGTTCGGAACACCACCATCGACTTCGTCCAGACGATCGCCGAATACGGCACCCTGGCGGACCGGACGAACGGACTCCTCGACTTCGATGTCGCCGGCACGGCCGACCTCTTCAACTCGACCGTCACCACCGACTCCCAGATCCTGAACGCCTTCCCGAAGCTCCCGTTGACGGTCACCGGGGACATGTCGCTCTGGAACTCGAGCCTCGCGTTCCCGGGCTGGGTCTACGTGACCGGCGCCGCCGCCACCCTGACGCTCAACAACTCCAACATGACGGACAACCCGGTCATCGCGACCAACAACACGGTCGCGCTGCCGTCGATCGTCCGGATGGACTCGAGCTACGCCCCCACGTTCGTGGAGAGCGCCGGCGCGAATGTCGAGCTCTTCCACAGTGCCTACCAGAACACCTACGCCGACCCGGAAGCCCCGACGCTGAATGCCAGCGTGGGGAGCGGGTGGGGGCCGAACACCCCCCTGCTCGCCGGGAACTACACCTTTGTCGGGTACCCCGAGGACGAGGCCGGCTCGGCCCAGATCGCGCAGGCCTACCTGTATCCCTCCGGCTACTCCGGCGGGACGGTCGCGGCCACCTACGACACGAACCTGACCGGGGGCGGGACGGCGACGATCTCGCTCTACTTCGCGGGCGTCACCTACGCGCTCGGCTCGATGTTCTTCGGGGTCGACCAGCTGAACGCCATCGCCAGTGTCCCCATCAGCCCGGCCGCGATCACGGCCATCAACGCGGCGGGACGGACGGACTTCCTCTCCTCGACCCCGTCGGTCATCGTGTCGGCCCTGAACATCAAGAAGTTCACAAACATCACGTCGCTCAACATCACGCTCGACCCGACGGCGGTCTCCTACAACCTGACCGAGTCCGGGGTCGGGACCGTGCTGGGCACGGTGGACACCTCGATCGACGTGAACTGGAACCCCACCGATGTGGCCCAGGCCCCTCCGCCGTTCGACTCGAACAAGCTGCAGGTGCTCGGGGGCGCCGCCGCGTATCTCGGCAACCTGACGGTCCCCAACTCACTGGACCGCGCGTTCAGCTCGTCCGCGATCGAGCCCGACAACTCGAGCTCGGTCTACCTCTATCGGTGGGCCCAGTTCAACCTGACCGGCTTGGGGGGCACGCTCCCCATTCCCGACGCCAGTGTGTCGGCGTACTACGCGACATCCGGGGGCCTGAACTCGACCGTCAACCCCCTCAACAACCTCGCGACCGTGAACCCCGCGATGTGGTCGTACGTCCAGTACGCGACCCGCTCGTCCGGCCAGCCCCAGTATGGCATGACGAGCCGTTCGGGCGTCGCGGACCTCCTCGTCGCCTCCACGGCGATCAGCGGACCCACGCTGCCCGACGGCAATTTCCTGGGCAACTACCACATCCTGGTCCACCTGCCCATCTCGACCGACAACTTCCGCAATTTCAACTGGAGCGTGAGCTCCTACCCCAGCGGCGTGGCCCTGAACACGACGGGCTACGGAACCCCCGACTACGCCCCCACGGCGCCGTTCCCGCAGTACTACGCCTCGGCGGTGCTGAACGGCCAGCCCTCCGTCACGTTCCAGGGCGGCGTGAACTCGCCGACGGGCGTACGGATCGGCCAGAACGTCACGTTCAACGTGACCCTCCAGTCGGTGGGCACGGCGCCCATCACGTCCATCGAGGCCGTCCTCTACTGGAACGCGACGACGCCGATCGCCGCCTACTACTCGACCGACGTGCCCCTCGACAGTCCCGGGGCCAACTTCTCCTTCGACCTGACCTGGCACGTCTCGGAGGCGGTCGTCGGCGACCAGGGGACGCCGGTCTCGAACGCCTTCCTGCTCAGTGTCGAGTGGAATCCGGGGAACGTCACGGGCATCTCGGGCACGGTCTCGACGAGCGTCTCGCTCGTCGTCCGCCCGTCCCAGGTGGGGGTCACCTCGACCAGCCCACCGCCCAGCTCGCTGAACCCCAACGCCATCTACTTCGCCGCCGGGCGAGTCACCTTCAACGGTACCCACAACGCCACGATCGAACTGTGGGCCCTGCCGACGTCCGGCGGGTCCCCGGTCTTCCTCGGCACGACGAACGCGCTGGCGGACACCAGCTTCTCGCTGGAATGGACGCCGACGTCGCTCGCCGCCGGCCAGCCGTACTTCCTGCAGATCCAGGCGATCTACAACGGCGTGACGGCCTACTACAACTACACCGGGACATTCAGCACGCCGTCCACCACGTCCCCGACCAGCTTCCTGACCCAGACCATCCTCGGGCTCCCGCTGTGGATCTGGCTCACGATCGCCGCCGTGGTCATCGTCGGCCTGCTGATCTTCTTCATGGTCCTCCGCAAGAAGGCCGCCGGCAAGCTCGTCGAGTGTGGCGAGTGTGGTAACCTCATCCCGGAGGACGCGACCGTCTGTCCGAAGTGTGGGGCGGAATTCGAGAGCGAGCTCGTACGCTGCAGCCGATGCGCGTCGACCATCCCCGCCAACGCGACGATCTGCCCCGAGTGCGCCGCCCTCCTGCTGGGCACGTCGGCGGAAGCCGGCGAAGAGGCCGAGCGCCAGGGATACCAGGACTTCACGGAGAAGTACCGCGCCGAAGCGAAGAAGGAGCTCGGCGAGAACTTCAACGAGGGATCGTTCTGGGACTGGTGGAAGCGCCAGCCGACGTACGTCCCGTACAACCAGTGGAAGCTCCAGCAGGGCCAGGGCACCCCACGGACCGGCATGACCGAACCGCCGTCCGGCGGCTCGGCGGCGGCGCCGACCGTGCCCCCGAAGCAGCCGCCGAAGGGTGGGTCGGGCGCCGCCCCCGCGGCCCCGGCGACAGCCAAGCCGGCCCCCGCCCCCAAGG
>JASHXS010000050.1 GCA_030043405.1 Thermoplasmata archaeon
CCGGTGAGGCTCACCGAGAGGGTCGAGAAGATGGTGAGGTTCAGGGGGGCGGACGTGGCCGAGTACCCCAGTCGGTCTCGGACGTGGAACGTCACGGAGTAGTTACCACGCATGGTCGGAGCGCACGTCAGCGACGTGGCACTCGCCGACGTGCAACCGGGGGGTAGCCCCAGGTAGCTGTCGACGTCCCCGCCGGCCCCTCCCGAAACGCTAGCGGAGAAGAGGACGCTCTGGCCCACGTCGAGCTGAGACCGATTGCTGGAGAGCAACGGGGTCGTGAGGGACGGATACACATCCAGGAGGACCGTCGCGGTCGTGTTGTGATCGGCCGCATCGGTGACGGTCACGTTGATCCGGTAATCGCCCGTCGCCGTGGGGGTGCACGCCAACGAGGAATTGTTCTGGCTGCTACAGCCGGGCGGCAGCCCCGTGTAATTGTAGGAGTACGGCGGCGTGCCACCGGTCGCGTCCGAAGTGAACTGGACGGAGGAACCCAGGTCGATCGCCGACGGGGAGGTGGAGAGCTGGACTCCCAGGTACGGGGACTTCGGGAACGCCCAGGTACTGTTGAGGAGGGTGTTCGGGCCCGCGCGTCCTCCGAAGAGGAGCGCAAACCCGTCCGTCGGGTCCCACGCGGCGCGCGCGCTGCCCCGGGGGGAGGGCGCCCCCGTCACGACGGACGAGATGTTCGTCCAGTTCCCGCCCGAGAAGGCCCACGTTCCACCGGAGCCGACGAGATAACTCGCGTAGCCCCCGAAGAGGATCGGCTCCTGGTCCGTGCCATCCCAGAACATCGTCGGGTCGTACACCGCCGGCGAAACCGTCGCCGTGGAGACCACGGTCCAGTTACCGGCCGTGTAGTTCCACGTCGCACTCTGGATGTTGCTGGCGTTGTCGACCCCCCCGTACAGATAGATCGAGCCGGTCAGTGGATCATACACCGAGCCGGGCGACCGGAGTGACGGGGGAGCGCTCGAGGGTGACATGCCGGTCCACTGACCCCGGGCGAAGGACCACATCTGGCTCGGGTAGTACGAACCGGTCGAGCCGGCGACCAGGATCACCGAAGCGGTGTTCGAATCGTAGACGAAGCCGCCATTGAACACCCCCACCGGGGAGGAGGTCAGGTTGGAGGTGATGTTGGTCCAGGTGCCATTGAAGATCCAGGTGTCGTCATACGCGACGGGGATGGAGTTCGCGCCCCCGAAGGCCACGACGTAGCCCGCGGCCGGATCGTAGGCCATCTCCATGCCGTAGCGGGGAGAAGGGGCGGTGGGCAGGGAGGAAGTGAGGTTGGTCCAGTTCCCGTGAGCGTAGACCCAGGTGTAGTTCTCGATGTACGTGGAGCACCCCGAGACGCCGCCGAACATCACGAACTCTTCGAGCGCGGTGTCGTACACGAGGGACTCATCTCCCCCGCAAGGCGGCGTCAGGAGGGACTGATTCGTCAGGTTCACCCACGCCTGGGGGCTGCTGAGGGGGCGGGGCCGCGCGTTGAGGGTCGGCAGCACTCGGCTCCCCGGTGACGACAGGTCGGACGGCGCCACCCGGCTCGGCGAAGCCACCGACGTCGGAACGATGGCGCCGGCGAGCAAGAGCCACCCGACGACCACCACGCCGACCATCGCCGGGCCTCGAGGCGCGTATGGAAACCGAGTCGCACGCATGGGCGCGCCCAGTGGGAGAGGGGGGCCCTAGATAAGTCGAACCGGGGGTCCAGCTACGCGGCCTTCGGCGCCGCGCTCTGAAGGTATTGGATCAGGAGCCGCACTCCGAACCCGGTGGCCCCGGAGTTCTGGTACGCTGGCTGGAACCGGCGCGTCAGGACGTTGGTGTGCGCCGGACCCGCAATGTCGAGGTGGGCCCAGGGCAGACCTCCGACGAAGTTCTCCAGGAACGCCGCGGCGGTGAGCATCCCCGCGACCTGGATCTCGGTCGAGTTCCGGACATCGGCCACGTCACTCTTGACCAGCTCGCGGTGGAAGTCCGTGAGCGGCATCCTCCAGATCGGTTCGCCGGTCACCGCCGAAGCGTTCAGGAGCGCGGTCGCGAGGCGGTCGTCCGTCGAGACGAGACCCGCGGTGTCGTCGCCGAGGGCGACCACCTCCGCGCCGGTGAGGGTCGCGAGGTCGATGATCTCGTCGGGGTGATACTGGGCCGCCACGTACGCCAGGCCATCGGACAGCACCACGCGGCCCTCCGCGTCGGTATTCAGGATCTCGATGTGCTTCCCGTTGTACGTCTTGACCACGTCGCCCGGCCGGTACGCCCCGCCTCCGGGGAGGTTCTCGGCACAGCACATGACGCCGATCACCCGCGGGGCGACTTTCAATAGGGCCGCCGCCCGCAGGATGCCGAGGACGGCGACCGCCCCGGACTTGTCGAATTTCATTTCCGACATCCGCGGCGCGGGCTTGATCGAGATCCCGCCGGAGTCGAAGGTGATCCCCTTGCCCACCACCGCCACGGTGCGTCCGCGACGGGTGCCGCCCGCGTATTCGAGTACGACCAGGCGGGGCGGATGGTCCGACCCGCCCCCCACGGCGAGGATCCCGCCGCAGCCCATCTTCGCGAGTTCCTTCTCGTCGAAGACCGTGACCTTGAGACCGACCTCCTTGCCGAGCTGACGGGCCGCGTCGGCGAGGCGCTCCGGGGTGGCGGTATCGGCCGGGAGGTTCGCGATGTCGCGGGTCCAGAGGACCGCCTCCGCGATCTGGAGCTGTTCGGCGATCTCGCCGTTGAGGGTACGCTCCTCGGAAGCGTGCTCGTCCCCCAGCTGGATGGTGACCTCCTCGATGCCCGGTTCGGCGACCGACCGATAGCGGACGAACTCGTACCCCCCCAGGACGCAGCCGTCCACGAGCGCCCGGACCGCCATCGCGGGGGTCACGCTGCCCTGCACGAACGACGCCAACCGAAGCGAGAGGGTGCGGGCCCCCTTCGACCGGACCGACTTGACCACTTCGGCCGCGGCGCGGCGGGCGGTGTCCGCCGTGTAGGACGACCGGGCGCCCAGGCCCACCGTGACCCACCGGCCCCGCCCATCCGCTCGATGGAAGACCGTGACCTCCCGACGCTTGCCCTTGATCTCCTTCCGCTTCCAGGCCGGCGTCAAGAGCCCGCCGGCCCCCTTGTCCTCCTTTGCGAACGAGGCGGGAACGCGATCGTCCTTTCCTTCCGCCTCGAACAGGCCGGAGACGATGATGTCGGACGAGGCCGACGCCGCCTCGCGGCGGTCGGTCGCGAACTTCATCGCCCCGCCCGGTCGCGCTAGAACGAGGGCCGGATCTTCTGTCGGTCGATGCGGATACCGGCGGGGGTGATGGCGATCAGGTTCTTCGCGATGCCCGCGACGTCGCCGCCCGTGTCTTTGGCGACGTTCTTGAGGTCGACGCTGAGGCGCTTCATCGCGATCTGGTCGTTCGAGATCGAGGTGTAGTCCAGGATGACGATGTCGCCCTGGTAGGCGAGCTTGGAGACCTGGTGGACGTCCTCGAAGCGGAGGATCTCCGCGAGGCGGACGTTCCCCTTGTTGCCGGCCAGTGCGCCGGCCTCGTCCTCGAAGCTCATCGAGCCGAGGTCCAGAAAGCTGCCCTCTTCCAGTGTGTCCGAGCCGTGGTGGCGCCGAAGGATTCCGCTCTTCTTCATCATAGGTGCGTGCCCCGCTACCGAGGGCAAATGACGGGGGTCGATTCTTAAGGCTATGGTTCCACGGCCGGTGCGGGCAGTGTCCCGGCCCCCGGGGGCCGGGGGAACCGCAGGCAGAAGGTGACCCGGTAGACGTCCCGGCCGTCCTTGCGACCGAACAGGCTCGCCGACTCCTTCAGGGAGGCCCCGAACCGCTGCTTCGCGAGTCGTGCGACGCCCCGGGCGGCCAGGGTGTCGGTGAAGAAGCAGTCCCAGCCCTCGGGCAGCTCCTCCCGCCACGAGAGCGCGCGACGCCAGTCCGGCCGGGCCTCCTTCCAGAGGTGCTCCCACTCCCGGTCCAGTCGGGCCCGGAGTGCCGGCGCCTTTTCGGCGGGTCGCTCATGCTCGGGACCCCGAAGCTGGAGGACGGCGGTGAAATACCGACCGCTGCGGCGACTGCAATCCGGGCACGTCCGGTGCTCGATCCGGACCGAAAACGGGAGGTCGACGTTCCGTTGGACCCCCCGAAACCGGACGTCCGCGTGGCCGACGTACTCCCGGACCGTGGGCGTGGTGGAGACGACCTCCCAACCGACCGTTCGGATCCCGGCCTCGGGATGGATCTCGAGGAACGGCGACAAGTCCTCGGCGGTCAGCAGGAGGCTCGCGCCCGAGCGTTCCCACACCTGCCCCACCCTCCGGGCCCCGCAGGTGGGGCACACGACCACCTCGACTCGCTGCGGCATCCGCACCAGAGCGGTGCGATCGGCGGCGCACTCGGCGCAGACCCCGTCGACCAACGCGCGGCCCGTCGCGCCGCAGACGACGCAGAACTCCCCGTCGGACATCGCGGCGTCACCCGAGCATCGCGAAGATCTCGGCATGAGGGACGCCGCCGAGCTCCCCCGCTCCGCCCGGATCGATGAACCCGCCCTCCTCGGCCAGCCGGAGGGTCCGCGGGCCGAGCAGGTTCGCGATCGTCGCCCGCTGGAGGGCCCACAGGAGTTCTTCCCGAGAGACTTTCCGCTCTCCGTAGAACTGCGCCGTGACCTTGACCGTGTGGCCGGCGTCGCCCACGGGGAGTTCCCGACCGAGCAGCTCGGCGTCGCACGCCGCCACCAGGAACTCGGCGCGGATCCGGTGAACCCGCATCACGAAGCCGCCGTCCTCCTCGGCTGACATGGTCCTCTCCCCTCTAGCCGCCGCCGCGCGGATATAGGCCCAACGGGCCCGGCGCGACGCTAGAACCG
>JASHXS010000051.1 GCA_030043405.1 Thermoplasmata archaeon
CGGCCCAGTTCAGTGTGACCGCCTCCGCGGGGTTCGGGCTGACCGACCCCTGGTTCCTCCTGGCCATCGCCGCCGTCGCGATCGTCGCGGTCGGGGGCGCCGTGATCCTGTGGCGGCGGCGTCGGGCCCGACCTCCCACGGCCGCCAACCCGCCCACGGGCCCAGCGGAACCCTAAGGATCCGTCGATTCCCTCCCCGCGTCGTCGAGGAGCTCGTCGCGGGCCTGGGTCGCCCGGTCGAGCGCCGCCGCGTCCAACAGGATCCGCGGGGGCCCGAGCGGGGACGTGACGAGGTAGAACCGCGAGACGCCGTCCGGGCCCACCCTCGCGCCGAGGGTACCATCGGAGACGAGCGACGCGACCCAGTCGGAGACGGAGGCCGAGGGCCCGACCTCCGACTCGATCCGCGATAGGTCGGCCGCGCCCGCGTCGCGGACCGCCGCGATCACGCGGTCGCGGCCTTCCACGAAACGCTGCAGCTCCTCCTCGGGCACCGGCGCGGTCGCCGCGTCGGCCCGCCGTCGGCGACGAACGACGCCCCACGCGACCACTCCGACCAGGGTCGCCGTCGCCAGCGTGGCCACGGCCGCGATCTCGAGCGGGGTCGCGGCGGCCACCGGGGCCGGTAGGGCCGGGATCGCGAGGGGCCCCAAGAGCACGCCCCCGTGCGGGTTCTCGACCTCCAGCGAACCGGCAGCGGCGCTCGGCGCGGAGAAATTCACCCAGACGGCCGAGGTCCCGCCGGCGGTCGGCAGCACGGGGATGATCGAGTCCGAGGACTCCCCCTGGCTCGAGAGGACGACGTCGACCGACGTCCCATCCGCCGGGTTCCCGAACTGGTCGCGAAGGTGCCAGAGGGTCCGGTTGTCCCGGGCCCCCGCTTCCACGACCTGGGGGTCGTACAGCTGGAGGCGCGCCAGGTCCGCGCTCACGTCGACGATGAGCGGAGCGGGGACGCCGACCGCCCCGAGGCCCTCGAGCGCGACCGAGAGCGCCCCGGCCGTGGTCGTGGCGACGGAGAGGTTCAGCCGGCCCTGGTCCCAGGCGGTGCTCGGGATCCCGAACGACCCCGGCGCCAAGGGCGAGAGGGGACCGATGCCCGACGCGTTGACCCAGGCCGACGCCGGTACGGCGCCCCCCGGGAACGCCAGTTGGAGCTCCGCGGTCGGGGCATACGAGGTCGCCGGCAGGCCGGCCTCGTCGTACGCCTGCCAGGCGAGCCCGGCGGCCGTCCCGGCGGGGACCGGCTCGGCGGGTGGGAGGATCACCGCGGCGACGGTGCCGGCGCGCTCGGCGCCGACGGTGACGATCACGGAACGGGACACTTCGGTCCCCCGGGCATCCACGACCGCGAGCGTCAGGGAGTAGGAACCGGGAGTCCCCGGCACCCAGGTGACGTCGACCGGTCCCGGACCGAGCAGGCTACCCGTCGCGGCCGGGCCGGTCGAGCTCGAGAGGTTCCACCAGTACCGCCCGGGCAGGAAGCCGCCGGTCGCGTTCGCCGAGAAGTTGACCGCCTCCCCGGCCAGCACGGGACCCGGCGGGGTAAGGACGGGTCCCACCGAGAGCGGAGCCGCCACCGCGAGCGTGATCGCCGTGGATTCGTTGACGCCCGTCGCGTCGACGGCCCAGGCGGTCGGGGTGTAGGTGCCCGGCGTCGGGTACTCCGGGGCGAAGCTCCAGTCGGGTCCCGGGGTGTCCGAGCAGACGACCGGCCCGTCGCCCGGGTCGAGGCACGCCTCCCGGTAGGGGGCGGTGCCGGTGCCCGGCGCGGCGGCGACCCCGAGATCGACCTCTTCCCCCGCGTAGGCGGCGGGGTCCTCCGGGTCGAAGGCGAGGGTCGGCGCGGGGTTGACCGTCACCGCGTGGAGCGCGTCGGTGGCCGAGGAATACCCGTTCGACACCACGACCTGCGGGTCCGCGACCCCGGCATCCGGGTACGTGACGTTCCCCGTGCAGTGCAGCACTTCGCCCGGGCCTTCCGACGGCGACGCGTCGCAGGCGAGCGATCGGGCGGAGAGCCCCAGCCCGGGGAGGAGCAGGGCCGAGTAGGCGTACCCCGGCGCGCCGGTCGCCGTGACGGAGACCGAAACGGGCGTGCCCACGTCGACCGCGCTCAGACTCGCGTTCGCGGTCACCACGGAGGTCGGAAGGGCCTCGAGGGAGAGGTTCGCCGGTCCGGTCACGAACGGGGTGCCGTTCTCGGTCCAGCTCGCGGTCACCCAGAGCTCGCCCGGCCCGGCGCTCGGCGAGGCCGTCACGTTCACGTTCGCGCCGCTCGGGGTCGCCAGGAACTTCCACCCGACGCCGGAGAGCGTCCAGTTGTACGTGGGGAGGACCGGGCTGGGCGTCCCGTTCCCCTCGAGCGGCGTCGACGTGATGGTCTCCCAGGCCGAGGGGGAGAATTCGGCGACCGGACCCGCGGGGTCGAGCCCGACGGACGCGAGGAGCGCGACGAACCGGAGCTGGACGGTGCCGTTCGACACGGTGGAGGTCGAGACGTACCCGACGGGCACCGGGGTGTCCGCCGTGACCTCGAGCGGCCCGTACGGGCCCGAGACCTCCCCGCACACGCCGAGTTCCGGCGCACATTCCGTCGAGGGGAGGGAGAGTCCGAGGTGGAAATCGCCGCTCGCGTTCGTCGTCACCGTCCCCGCGTCGGCCGTGCACGACTGGGAGATCACGCTCCCGTTCGCCCGGTACACCCACGTCGTCCCGTACGCGTACGTGAACCCGATCGTCAAGTTGCTGACGTTGGTCGAGGCACGGGGGCCCCCCTGCACGGCGAACGAACCGTCGTACGTACCGTTCAGCAGCGGCCCCGAACAGGTCCCCCCTCCCACGGAGGCCGGCGTGAGGAGGGGGGCCGGCCCCGTTCCGGTGCCCGGCAGGGGCAGGAAGAACAGCGCCGCGACGGCGAGG
>JASHXS010000001.1 GCA_030043405.1 Thermoplasmata archaeon
GCTACGAGCCGAACCAGACGCTGCTCGAACTGCGTCCGTTCGAGATCATCCCGGAGCTGCTGGTCAACCTGACCCCGCTCCAAAGCGGACACGGGAACACGAGCAGTCCCGCGGGGCCGAACCCGTTCAGCGGGTTCACGACCGCCGTCGACCAGGTCGCCCCGTTCCTCGTGCTCATCGTCGTGCTCGTCGTCGGACTCGCGGTGTATCTCGTCTCGCTGCGAGCCACCGGACCAGAGCGGCGGCGGCCCTCGCGCTCTGTCGCCCCCCCGTCCCCCCGAGCCGAGACCAGCCTCCCGTCGTCCCGAGAGCCACCGCCCTAACGGGCCGGCCCGGCGGCGGGAGAGGTGGGGGCCGCGAACTCCGTCCCGGTGAGCTCTCCGCTCGGGACCGAGAGGTCCGCGACCTCGACAACGGGTCCGATGGGTCGTCGCAGGAGGATCGTCAGCACCGCCACCGCCGCGATCGCCCCGAAGCTGGTGACCGCGAGCGTGTAGGCCGGCGCGAGATAGGCCGCGGCCAGGTACGCGATCGCCACCCCGCCCGCGGCGGCGAGCGCCGCGAACCCGGGGAGCCGACGCGCCGGAGCCGCCTGCGACGCGGAACGCGCCGTCAACAGGGTTCGGAAGGTCGGCGAGAGCTCGAGCTCCTCTCCCTCGGCCCCCTCGGGGTCGCCCTCCCGCGTCGGCAGACTCGCCCCGCGGGCGGTCGTCGGCCCGAGGAAGGTGAGCAGGATGGCGAGCAGCGGGAAGGCGGCGAGGGCGACGTACCAGGGGTCGAACAGCGTGCCGACGGGCGCCGTGACCGTGCCCTGGAGGCTGAGCAGCGCGAAGACGCCGGCCGCCTGTTGCCCGATGGTGGTGAAGTAGCCGCCCACCAGGCCCTGCGCGGTCGTGCCGGTCGCGCCGCTGCCGAACCCGGCGTGGGTCGCGAGCAGGAGGAGTCCGTCGAGCAACGCGACCTGGACGCCGACGATCCGCGTGCCCGGACCTTCGTTCGGGTGGCAGAAGCTGAGCAGCGAAACGATGGGGCCGGCGGCGAGACCTCCGAGCGCCAGGTCGAAGCCGGTGGCGCCGAGTCCGGAGGGCTGGAAGGCGACCCACAGGATGACGACCCCGATGGCGAGGTAGACGATCGCCGCGACCCACGTACCGAGCCCCGGGAGGAAGAAGGCGTAGGCTCCGACTGCGGCGACGACCAGGAAGGCCAGCACCACGATGACGACGTCCGTCCCCGCGAGGGTCGAGAAGAGCAGGGCGGCGGCGTACAGGAACGGCGGGAAACCGAGCAGCACCAGGAGGGAGCCGGACGACCTCATCCGTCCCACGCTCCTGCCCGGAGCCGGGCGTACCGCGCCGTGACCTGCGAGAAGAGGCTCTCCCGGTCATAGACCGAGACCCGCACGCCGGCGTCTCGCAGTCGCACGACTGCGAGCTGGCGCCGTTGGGCCTCGGGACCGGCCGAAAACCGGAACGTGCGGCGGGCGAGCGGTTCCGTCGGTTCGGGCAACTGCCCGAGCACCTCCGGCACGAAGGCGTAGAGACGGTGGCCCCGAGATCGAAGTCGGCCGTAGGCGGCGGTGGCTCCCTCGGAGAGCGGCTCGAGCGCCGTGAACGCCAGCACCGTGGCCGGTCGAGCGAGGTGGTCGGCCAGATAGTCCAGCGCCGGCCCGAGCTGGAATTCGCCGGCCCGCACCCCCGCGCTGCCGAGGATGCGGTCCACCTCGAAGCTGTGCTCCAGCCGTCCGCCCAGCGGCAGCCAGGCGACCGGGGCGTCGGCGTACAGCAGGACCCCGACCCGGTCCCCCTGGCTGAAGGCGTAGCGCGCCACCAGCAGCGCCGCGTCGACGGCCTGGTCGAGCGCGTCCGAACCTGGCACGCCCACCGTCATCGGACGGGTCACGTCGACCAGCAGGGCGATCTCGTTCCGGTTCTCGACCTCCGACTCCCGGACGAACAGCCGTTCGAACGTCGACCGCTTCCAGACGATCGTCCGGAAGTCGTCCTCGCTCTGGTATTCCCGGAGCGAGCGGAACTCGGTGCCGAAGCCGACCCGGTTCGCCATGATCTGGCCGACCATTTCGCTGCGGAGCCGGGCCGTGATCTCGTTCCGCCAGTAGGCGACCTGGGGCACGACCTCCACGGGCCAGCTCGTGTCCAATCGGGCGACGCGGAACGCGAGGCCGAAGGCGTCGTGAGCGACCACGGAGGTGGGGCCGATCGAGTACGTACCCCGCTGGGTCGGACGGTACGCGTAGGCGAGCTGGAGGGGAGACCCCGGGGCCCACCAGCTGAGCAGATGCGGCGAGCCGGCCAGCATCTGGAACTCCTCCGGCTGTCGGTCGTACACCTCGGCGTAGAAGCCGAATCGACGTCGGGACTCGAGCCGGAGTCCCATCGTGCCGGTGCCCCCGACCGCGACCTGCGAGCTGTGCTCCGACCGTCGCGCCCCGAACGCGACGGCGTCGAACCCCTGCGTGACGACCGCGAACCCGAGCAGGTCGGCCGTCGCGAACGCGACGAGGAAGACCCCGACGATCAGCGGCAGGACATTCAGCGAGAGGTA
>JASHXS010000052.1 GCA_030043405.1 Thermoplasmata archaeon
GACCAGCCTTTGCCGGGCGAGCTTACCTGTCCGTCGGAGCTCTTCGAAAACGACGCGCTCGCTGGCGGCGTGCTGGTCGATCAGCACCAGCCCCTCGGCCTCCTCGGCCACCCAGTAGAGCGCTCCCAGACAGCCGAGCAAGCGAAGGCGCGCCGGCGAGCCCGGCACCGGGACGGCCCGGGGGGCGGCGGGGGCACTGCCGCTTTCCAGCGTACGCTGCCGACCAGTCGCCGTTCCGGCCAGAGGGGGGAGCGCGGTCGGGCGGGAGCCCCGAGACCGGGCCGGGGCCCGGTCGCGGGGCGACGCGGCCGGCTCCGGTGCGTCCGCGATGGCCGGATGACGCAGGAGTCCTTCTCGGACCCCCCGGCGAACCGCCTCGACCAGTTCGCGCTCCCGCTGGAAGCGAACTTCCCGCTTGGTGGGGTGGACGTTGACGTCGACCCGGTCGAGATCGAGGGCGATCCAAAGGGACCCGACCGGGAACCGCGTGCGGGGCAGGTAGTCGGTGAAGGCGGCGCGGACCGCCTGGGTGAGGGCGCGAGAGGCGATGACCCGGCCGTTCACGCTCAGGTACAGACCACGAGAGGTGGCCGCCGCCAGCACCGGTCGGCCCAGGACCCCGTCGACCCGGCCCCCCGGCACCGGGAAGGAGACGGCGAACGACTCGCGCAACAATTGGGGCCCGAGCACCCGCGCCGCCGCATCCGCCAGGGACTCGGTGGCTGGGTAGAGGGCCAGCTCGCGGTCGGCGGTCCTCAGCCGGTAGGTGGCCCGCGGGTGGGCGAGGTACTGGCGTTCGACGCTGGCGACGACCTCGACCTGTTCGACGGCCGCGCTCCGCAGGAATTTCTTGCGGGCGGGCGTGTTGTAGAAGAGGTCGGTCACCGCGACGGTGGTGCCCGGGGCGCGTCCCTCCTCGAAGCTTCCGCCCCGCCGGCCTCCGTCGACCTGGAGACCGCTGGCCCCCTCGGCGCCGGGGGTCCGCGAGACGAGTCGGAGGCGACTGACCGTGGCGATCGCCGCGAGAGCCTCGCCGCGGAAGCCGAGGGAGCGGACCCGCTCGATGGGGCCGTCGGGGGGCAGCTTGCTCGTCGCGTGCCGCTCCAGGGCGAGCGCGAGTTCGTCCGCCGGGATGCCGGAACCGTCGTCGGAGACCTCGATCCGGGCGAGGCCCCCCTCCTCCAGCACCACTCCGATGTTCTCGGCCCCGGCGTCCAGCGCGTTCTCGACCAGCTCTTTGACGACCGACGCGGGTCGCTCGACGACTTCGCCCGCGGCGATCTGCTCGACGGTGGAGGGGTCGAGTCGTCGGATGGGCACCCGGCGGGGCCCCGCCCCGGCGTTCATGGTTCCGGTCGCGGGCTGCCGGGCCCTTCCCGGGCCCGGCGGGCCAGTTCGCGCAGTCGGCGGTGGGCTTCCTCCGGGGACAGTTTGTCGAGATCCAGGCCCGCGATCTCTCCGACGAGCGGGTCCGGCGCCGGAGCGTCCGCGGTCAGCAGCACAGCCTGCGTGTACCCGCTCTTGTTGCGGGTGCGTCGCGGCGCCTTCGTCGACGCGACCTCGATCCCCCCGTCCTCGAGCTGGCGCAGGAGCTGCTCCGCTTCCCGGAGCACGCGTTCCGGCAGCCCCGCCAGACGCGCCACGTGGATTCCGTAGCTCCGGTCGGTGCTCCCGGGGACCAGTCGATGGAGGAAGACGATCCCGTCCGGTCCCTCGCGGACCGCGAGGTGCGCGTTGCGGGCGCCACCGAGGCCTTCGACCATCTCGGTGAGCTGATGGTAATGCGTCGCGAGCAGGCAGCGCGCGCGGGTCTGGTCGTGGAGGTAGCGCAACGTGGCCCAGGCGAGCGCGAGCCCATCGAACGTGCTCGTCCCGCGACCGACCTCGTCCAGCAGGACGAGGGACCGGTCGTCGGCCGATCGGAGGATCTCCGACACCTCGGACATCTCCACCATGAAGCTCGACTTTCCCCGCCCGATCTCGTCCGTGAAGCCCATGCGGGTGAACAGCCGTCGAACGAGCCCCACCCGGGCGAACTTCGCCGGTACGAAGGAACCCGCCTGGGCCAGGACGACGAGGAGGCCGACCTGCCGCATGTAGGTCGACTTGCCCGACATGTTGGGGCCGGTGAGCACCACGAGCCTTCCGTCGGGCTCGAGGTCCGTGTCGTTCGGGACGAACTCGGCGCCCTGGGCGCGTTCGAGCACCGGGTGCCGACCTTCCCGGATCACCAGCACCGTCGAGTCGTCGACCGTCGGCCGGACGTACCCCCGGGTCTGCGCCAGATGCGCGAAGGTGGCGAGCGTGTCGAGCTCACCGAGCGCCCGTGCGATGCGGTGGATCGACGGCACCCAGCGGTCGACGCCCCGGAGGAACTCCTCCCAGCCCGCGGACTCGGCTTCGCCGGCCCGCTCCCGCGCCTCCAAGATGCGATGCTCGATCGCCTCCAGGCCGTCGGAGGTGAATCGCTCGGCCTGCGCGACGGTCTGCCGTCGGCGGA
>JASHXS010000053.1 GCA_030043405.1 Thermoplasmata archaeon
CACCGACGGTCTCTCCGATCCGCTTCCCGAGAAAACCGGCCGCCTGCGGGTCGGTGACGGTGCGGGCCAGGGAGGTCGCCAGTTCAGAAATGACGAGCTTGTATTCGACCATCGAGGGGCGGGGCGACCGATACGACCTCTAAATAGCTTTCCCGGGCGCGGACCCCGCGGTCGCCGGCGGGGTCGGAACGAGGGGAGTCCCCGCCGCCGGCGCGTCGAGCGAGACACCCGCCGGCAGACTGCAGCTCACATTGCCCGTGGTGTGCTTCTGCACGGTCGTGCCCGACACCGTCGCGTTGAACTCGTATCCGGTGACGCCCGTGACCACGGTGGGCGAGCAGGTCGTGTAGACCACTTCCCAGGCCGGTTGGATGATGATCGCACTGATCCCGACGAAGACCTGCGTCGCGTTCGGATGGGCGAGCAGGAACGCACTCCCGCCACTGGCGTTCACCGCGGCGATGATCGCCGGGGAATCCGGTGAGCCACTCGGATACGGCGCCAAGGCATCCAGGTACTCTCGGCACGTGGCGTTCCCTCCGACCGAGAACAGAGGAGTGGCGGCGCCCTCGTTGACCATCACCCCGACCGCCCCACCCGTGCCGTTCACGAAGACTACCACCCAGAAGGCGGCGTGGCCCGGGTCCGCCGACGCGGGCGTCGCCGCGAGGACCTCCTGGGAGGGGAGGTTTCCCAGTAGCGTGACCTCGCAACCGACGGCGGAGTTGATGGCGGTGAGGTACTGGCTGAGATTCACCGTCGGAATGGTCAGGGCGAGGGGGAGGCGGATACCCACGCCGGCGGAGGCGCTCCAGGGGCCTCCCGGTTCCCCGTTCGCCGCCGGCTGGGCCTCGCTCGCGGCGCCGTCGAACGTCGGTACGCCGCCCGGCCCGGACGAACCCTTCGACCCCCACGGCAGCACGCCCGTCACCCACAAGGCGGCGAGCACGACCACGACGGCCACGACCAGGACCACGACGGGTACCAGCCAGCGATGTCGTGGAGGGGGGCGCCCGCGGTCGGGGGCCGGGCTCGGACCCCCGCCGGAGTCGACCGGAGTCGTGGAGGTTGAGGGGGTCATCGTCGCCGACTAGCACGACACCGTAGAAAAGCGCGACCCGCTCCCGTGCCTGCCCGGCCTCGGCCTTATCAAGGGGGGCCCCCGTCGTGCACCCGGGTTCGAGGGCGGCGTGACGATTCCCGACATGTGGCTCGCGGGAGCCGGCGCGGCCGCCCTGCTCGTCGCCTTCGCCATCGCGGCCGGTCTGGACGTACGGACCCGGGAGGTCCCCGACACGTTGTGGCTCCTGCTGGGTCTCTTCGGGACCGCCCTGGGGGTGGCGGGATCGTGGGGGGACGGCTGGGTGCCGGTCCTCCTCTGGTTGGTCGCGGGTGGTTTCGTGCTGGAGCACCTCGTGCCTTGGGATCAGTGGATCCCGAGTGACCGCGGGGCGGACCTGATCGAGATCGGAGTGTATGGGGTCGTCCTCGCGGGAGTCGGCCTCGCCGCCATCCGCTTGGGCCTGGGCCCGACCGAGGTCCCCGCGGGGGTGGTCGCGGTCGTGCTGACGGTGCTGTTTGCCCGAGGGCTCTTCGAGGCCGGGGTGCTCTTCGGGGGGGCCGACGCGAAGGCCGTCATGGTCGCCGGGCTCGTGGTCCCCTTCTTCACGACGCCGATCCTCGGAGTGCCCTCCGGGGCCGGCCCAATTACCAGCGTGTTGCCCTTCGCCGTCAACCTCCTCCTGGACGCGGCGCTCCTGTCCATCGCGGCGCCGCTGGCGCTCGCCCTCCTCAACGCCCGCCGGAAAGAATTCCACCTCCGCGATGGCTTCACGACCTTCACCATCCCGGTGGCCGAACTGCCGCATCGCTGGGTCTGGGTCCGCGACCCGGACGTACCGGTGGACCGGGCGGAGGAGGACGCGATCGAGACCTCCGACGAGGACAGGGCCTGGCGCGTCCGCATCGCGCAGGAGCTCGAGCGCCGCGGCACGCAACGGGTCCGCGTCGGCCCGCAGCTGCCCTTCCTCGTCTTTCTCCTGGCGGGGGCCGTCGCGGCCGTCCTCGTGGGCAACCTGGTGTTCGACCTGATCCTCCTGGTCTGAAGGTCCTCCGCGACGGAAAGGTTTTTTTCGCCGGGGCCCGTCGAGCCGGCGAGGTTCTCCCGGTGGCTCGTAAATCCAAGACCGTCCCCATCCGCGTCCTGATCGCGAAACCCGGCCTCGACGGGCACGACCGTGGTGCGAAGGTGGTCGCCCGCGCCCTACGAGATGCGGGCATGGAGGTCATCTACGCCGGCCTGCGCCAGACGCCCGAGGAGGTCGTCCGCGCGGCCATCGAGGAAGACGTCGACCTGATCGGGCTCTCGATCCTCTCCGGAGCCCATATGGCACTGTTCCCCCGAATCCTGGCCCTCCTCAAGTCGGAGAAAGCCGGCCGGATCCCGGTCTTCGCCGGGGGGATCATCCCGGACGAGGACGCACGGAAGCTGAAGAAGGCCGGCGTACGCGCCATCTTCGGTCCCGGCACCTCCCTCGAGGAGATCGTGACCACCGCGCAGCGGCTCGCCCGCGGCGCCGCATGAGCGGCGCGCCGCGGCTACCGCCCGCCGCCCGGGCGATCCGCCAGGGGGACCGC
>JASHXS010000054.1 GCA_030043405.1 Thermoplasmata archaeon
CCGCCGAACAGCTCGATCGACCGTTCCACCACGCGCGCGGCCAGCTCGAACGCCTTCGGCAGGAGGGACTCCCGGAGGATCACGGGCACGTTTCCCGTGACGACGAACGTCGGGCGGATCCCCGCGCGCAGCAGTTCCTCCTGCGCGCCCAGCTTGTACAACTCGTCGATGTTGGCCTCGTCGCGGCGATCCATGCCGAGCAGTTCGAGCGAACCCGAACCGACCCGGTAACCGGAGTCGGCGATCGGCGAGTAGAAGAAATGCATGTAGTACCGCGTACCCAGGACGTACTCCTGGATCACGTAGGGACCCGTGGGTCGGAAGTCGTCGAGGGCTTCGCGGTTCTTGGCGAGGAAGAATCCCTTCCCTCCCTTTGCCCCGTAGTACTTCACGATCACCGGGCCGTCGACCTCGGAGGCGTCCTCGAACCGTTTGGGCATCGGGCAGCCGGCGGACTCGAGCCACTCCCGGGACTTCCGCCGGTCCGACTCCCACGCCAGCACGGCTCGGTTCCCGAACACCGGGACATCCAGCCGGCCGAACTCTTCGGCGCCGAGGTACTCGACGAAGGAACCGTGGGGGATCAGGATCACCCCGGCCGCGCGCAGCTGGTCGACGACCGTGGGGAGGTCCTTGATCTTCGGGACCGTCAGGAACCGGTCCGGGCGCGCGAGGGGGAACGCGTCGTAGAACCGGGGCGGCGCCCCGCCGGCGATGCCAAGCGTCGGGAATCCCTCGAGTCGGGCGCCATGAAAGATCTGGAGAGAGGAGTGGGAACAGAGGGTCGCGATGGTCGGCGTCCGGCCCCGGATCGACTCGAGACGGGCGGGTGGGGCGAGGGAATTCCCCATATGGGCCGTTGCCGGGCGAGTTACATAGCCTTTGCGCGGGCCCCGCGCGCGACGGCTTCGCCCTTACGAACTTTCGAGGTCCCAGTACCACTTCACGCGCCGCGTGCCCACTTCGGCCAGGCGCCGCCGGACGTTCGCGTCGATCGCCGGATCTCGAAGGAGCCGCCGGACCTCCTCCGTCGACGCGTGGGGGGCCAAGGCCTTCATCCCGGCACTCTCCAAGATCTCGTCGACGGTGGCCGTCGGGTACCGCCACGTCTCCTCCCGGCGTCGGATCGCGACGGCGCCCGACCCGGAGATCCGGTGGACGCCGAATTGCTCGGCCGCCCGGTGAAGATCGTCCGCGGTCCTCCGGAGCTCGTCCCCGAGCTGCGCTTCCTGGCGGCGGAGCTCATCGAACCGGTCGACCAATCCCCGGAGGCGCGCCTCATCCTCGCCGGGGACGGCTCGGAACTCCGGGCACCGAGCCTGGAAGTCGCACCGACTGCACTGGCGGCCGGGGGTGGGCTCGAACGCCTCGGCCCGGATCCCGTCCACCGCGCTCCCCATCCGCTCGTGGAGCTGGGCCAGCGTCTCCTTCGGCCTCGGCGGGGCCCGGTGCGGGGTCAGCGAACGGAGATGATACAGCGTAAGGCCCTCGACCGGCTCGGAGTAGTTCGCCTCGACCAGGACCTGGTAGATCGAAAGCTGGTCCGAGGCGCGCGCGTCCTCGCCGCTGAGCTCGCGGGAGGTCTTGTAGTCGACGATCTCGAGACCGCCCGACTCGGTCCGGTCGATGCGGTCGATGTACCCGTGGATCGGGATCCCGTCCCAGCGCGCCTCGAGGTGCTCCTCCACCGCCACGGGTCGCGGGGGGTACTTCACGAATCTCGTGTAGTACCGAACGAGGAGGTCGCGACCCAGGGCCCGGTACCGCGCCTCCTCTTCGGGCGACGAGTAACCGTCCGACAGCCAGGCCCGGTCGTACGCCGCGAGGAGCTCCTCCCGCGACATCGGCGGTACCGTCGGCGGAGGGAGGCCCCCGTCGTGCCAGTCGTCCAGCGTCCGTTGCATCTCTCCCGCCGCGAGTCTCCGCGCACCCGGGACCAGCAGGGGACGTACGAGTTCCTCGAGGACGGAGTGGACCACCCGTCCGAACGTGAAGTAGCCCCGGGGCGTCTCGGGAAGTTTGTCGACGTAGAGGAACTTCCAACGGAGGGGGCACTCCGCGTACGTGTGGTACGAGGAGTAGCTCAGCGGCGACGACGATGACACGCCCGCCTAGCCGTCCGCGGGTTCATCTGGTTTCCGGGCGGCCCACGGGCCGGCGCGCGGCCCGCGCTGGGTCCCCGAACCGCTGCGGCGTTGGTGGGGGCCGGGCCCTCAGCGCCCGTCTAGTGACCGGCGGCCGCCGCGTCGACGGCGATCTCCTCATCCGCGGCGCCGGGGAGGGTGCCTCGCGCCTGCGGGTTCGTGAGGTTCTTGGGTAGGCCCAAGAGGTCGAGGAGCTCCTTGTAGTGGTTGCGGATGGTCACCGGGGTCACGTTCGCGACCGCGGCGATCCGGTCCTGGCTGCGGGGTTCGCCCATCAGGTTCGACGCGATGTAGATGATGGTCGCGAGGATCCCGTTCGGCAGGACGCCGCTGGTCGAGTACACCTGTTCGACCTGCTCCAGCAGCGAGAGGACCTTCTGGCGGACCTCCTTCGACAGGTTGAGGTCCTGGGTGAACCGGACCAGGTAGTCCCGCGGCTCCACCGGCTTCAACCCGAGCTTGAGCTCGCGCGCGAGGAGGGTGTAGGCACGCCCGACCTCGATCTTGGTCGCCTTCGAGTGGGCGATGATTTCCTTCATCGTGCGCGGCACGTGGCACTGCCGACAGGCCGCGTAGACGCTCGCCGCAACGAGGGCGACGATCTTCTTGCCGCGAGTCGCCTTGTGTTCGAGCGCGCGACGGTAGATGTACGTCGCCGATTCCTTGACCTCTCGCGAGAGGCCGAGCACGCCGGCAAGGCGGTTCAGCTCGCCCAGCGCGACCACGAGATTGCGCTGATGGGTACGGGCGGCGCGCAGCCGATGGTTGAGTTTCCGGAGATGGTAGAACTTCAGCGACGTGTTACGCGAAAGCGAGTTCCCCTGGAAGTCGCGGGTGGGCACGCCGATCTCGCTGAACAGTCCCTTGTCAGGCATCAAGGGGGAGATGACCGGTCCCCAGCCTCGCGCCTCTCGGCCCGTGTCCTCCTTCGAGCCCCGCTGCCCGCGGTCGCTAACGAGGGCGCTTTGGTCGACGACCAAGCCGCAATCGGCGCAGACGATCTCACCGCGGATCTCGTCCCGGATGAGGTGAGAGGAACCGCAGTTCGGGCAGATGTCCGACGCGGGGGGGGTGGACGAAGCCGCCGCAGGGGCATTCGCCGCCTTCGAGGCGGACTTTGTCGAGGTGGAACGGGCCCTCGGGGCGCTCGTGGACGCAGTGGTAGACTTCATAGCTTCTACGGCCGCTAAACTCCGGGTCGTATATATAGTCTCTTCCGATTTCTGTCGCGGTTGTTGGTTACAGTTGATACACCGTGCGTTAGCGTAGCACGCCCCCCGCCTAAGCCGCAGGGGTCGGGCGGGAAGGACAGCTCGACGGCGACACGGTCATCCGCCCCGTTCGGAGTTTCGCACGGCAGTGGCGTGGGCGACGCGATGGTGGCGCGGCCCGACCTCAGGACCGCCGGCCGAACGACCAACCCGTCTTGTCGATAACACAGAAGAGGTTCCCGTCGGGGTCGGCGAGGGTGACGAAGTCCAGTCCGTCTTCGGCGGGCTTGACCAGGGTGGCCCCCAGCCCCAGCAGGCGCTCGACCTCGGCCTCGGGCTCGGTCGAGTAGAGGTCCAGGTGTAGGCGGTACTCATCGACCGGCCCCTCCGAGGAGAGATTGAGCGATAGATTCGGTCCGTGGCCGGCCGGATCGACCAGGACGATGCCGGTGGCATCCCCGGGATCCCGCGGCACGTAGTGCAGAGCGGACTGCCAGAAGTCGATCATGCGACGCAGTTCG
>JASHXS010000055.1 GCA_030043405.1 Thermoplasmata archaeon
GTCGTCCACCTCCAGCAGCATCTGGAGACCCACCCGAAGGACCTCGCGAACCGCCGAGGGCTCAACCTGATGGAGTCCCGCATCCGCCGCCTGGCACGCTACTACCGCCAGCGCCACCGAATTCCCGAGACGTGGCGCTATTCGGCGGCGGGAGCGGCTCTCCAGGTGGAGTGATGCCCTCGGGGCCGGACAGTTTCGTCTCGGACCCCCGCTACCGACGCGAGTTCGAACGGGCTCGCGGGCTCGTGCTGGCGAACCCCCGCCGTTGGCGGGTGATCTACCACTACGACGCGGACGGGATCGCGAGCGCCTCCTCCGCGGTCCGGGCGTTCGGGCGGCTGGGATACCCGGTCCAGGCGACTCCGCTCCACGGGGTCGAACGGGAGCGGATCCGAGCCCTCCTCGCGGCGACCAAGGGCCCCGTGCTCATCGCGGACACGGGCGCGAGCTGGCTCGACGAGTACCCCCGCCACCCGTTCCCGGTGGTCGTGCTCGACCACCACAAGTACCCCGGGGTCCCGAACCCG
Organism: Thermoplasmata archaeon; assembly: GCA_030043405.1. Lineage (GTDB taxonomy): Archaea > Thermoplasmatota > Thermoplasmata > Lutacidiplasmatales > UBA184 > Lutacidiplasma. Next base: position 528 of record JASHXS010000055.1, read on the forward strand.
CCCGACCTGCCGGAGCACGTCGCCTTCGTGAACCCGCTCAACTGGGGCGTCGACGGGATGAGCGAACTGTGCGCCTCGATGCTGACCTGGCTGTTCACCATCTTCCTGGACCCCGTGAACTGGGACAACGCCGCGTGGGGCCTCTCGGGAGCCATCGGCGACCGGATGCACGTGGGAGGGTTCCACGGCCTGAACGCCCGGCTCGTGGACGAGGGGGTCCAGCGCTCGGTGATCGTCCGGCGCACGGGCGGCCTCGCCCTGCTCGGCCCGAGCGTCGGGGCGGCGCTCGCCACCGCCATCGACCCGTTCTTCCGAGGCCTCTCCGGCGATCGGGCGCAGAGCGACGCCTTCCTCCGCGACCTCGGGATCGACCCGGCCTCCCCCGTGGCGAGCCTGGACCCGGAGCGGTCGGCCCAACTCGTGCGAGCGCTCCGCGGTCGCCTCGAGGCGGCCGGAGTCCTGCCTGAGTTCGCGGCCGTGCTCACCCAGGAGCGCTGGTTCCTCCCCTCCCACGGCCTGGACGCCGAGGAGCTCTCGAATCTGCAGAGCGCGACGGGACGGGGCGGGTTTCCCGGAGTCGGCGTCGCGATGGCGCTCGGCGACCCCCGCGCGTTCGACCGGGCCCGCGAGGCGGAGACGACCTGGCGGGAGGGGATCCTGCGGGGGCTCCTCCGGATCGAGCACGACGGCGTCCACTCGATGACGGGGGTGCGCTGGTTCGAGAGCCCGGAGATGACGCTCGCCGGCACGCAGGCCGGCATGGCGATGAACTACCTCTTGCCGCCGGATCGTCCGGTCCTCGTCTTTTCCGACGTCGCCGCCTCCCCCACCAAGGTCAGCGGCCGCGGAACCCTTCGGCTCGTGGACCAGGGACTCGACCTCTCCGTGGCCCTCCGGGAAGGGGCGGCCGCGGTCGGGGGCGAGGGGGGCGGCCACCGGGTCGCGAGCGGGGCGACGATCCCCCCGGGCACTCGGGATAAATTCCTCGAAGTCGTGGACCGGACGGTGGCGCAGCAACTCCATCTTGGGGGCCCCGTTTGACGGAGAGCCCGCCCCCTCCGGCCGTGCCCGCGGACAAGGTGCACGACCACCCGCTCGAGCGGGAGATGCACGCGTCGTACATCGATTACGCGATGAGCGTGATCGTCGGGCGCGCCCTGCCCGACGGACGCGACGGGATGAAGCCGGTCCAGCGGCGCATCCTCTGGTCGATGTGGGAGTCCGGCGCGACCCACGACCACGCCTACCGCAAGAGCGCCCGCACGGTCGGCGACGTCCTCGGGAAGTACCACCCGCACGGCGACCTCGCCGTCTACGACGCGCTCGTGCGGATGGCCCAGCCGTTCTCGCTCCGCTACCCGCTCATCGACAGCCAGGGGAACTTCGGGTCCATCGACGGCGACTCGCCGGCGGCGATGCGGTACACCGAGGCGCGGCTCTCGCTCCTGGCCGAGGAGATCCTCGCGGACATCGAGAAGGAGACCGTCGACTGGGCCGACAACTTCGACGGGTCGCTCCGCCAGCCGCTCGTCCTCCCCTCCAAGGTCCCCAACCTGCTCCTGAACGGTTCGGCGGGCATCGCGGTCGGGATGGCCACGAACATGCCGCCCCACAACCTGGGCGAGGTCGTGGACGGCCTCCTCCTCCTGCTCGACCGGCCCGACTCCACCCCGGAGGAGCTCCTCCAGGTGATCCCGGGCCCCGACTTCCCGACGGGGGGATTCCTATCGGCGGAGGGGGTGCGGGAGGCGTACCTCACCGGGCGCGGCACGCTCCACCTGCGCGGGGCCGCCGAGATCCGGGAACGCGACGGCCGCGACGAGATCGTGATCACCGAGATCCCGTACGAGGTGAACAAGTCGCAGCTGCTCGAACTGATCGCGGACCTCGTGAAGTCGAAGCGGATCGACGGCGTCACCGACCTCCGCGACGAGTCGGACAAGAACGGGACGAGCGTCGTCCTCGAACTCCGACGCGACGCGCCGTCCGAGATCGTGCTCAACCACCTGTACGAGCACACGCCGCTCGAGACCAGTTTCGGCGTGATCAACCTCTGCATCATCGAGGGGCG
>JASHXS010000005.1 GCA_030043405.1 Thermoplasmata archaeon
CCGGTCCGACGCCCTTCTGGTCGCTCCGCTCGAGGATCGTCGCTTCGGCACTGCCGGCCTCGAGGCGGAGTTCTTCCTTGAGGAACCGCTGGGAAAGACCCACCAGCAGGGCGATGAGCTCCGGAACGCCGACCCCGCTCTTCGCGGAGAGCGGTACGATGCCGACGTTGCGCGTGAAGTCGCTGACGCGGTCGTACCGTTCGGCCGAGAACCCCGCTCCGACCAGCTCTTCCGCGACCGCGTACAGTCTCGCGTCCAACGTCTTCTGGAACTCGGATCCGCCCTTGGAGAGCTGCTCCGCCAGCGGCACCGGGCCCTGGGGCTTTCGCCATCCCGTCAGCAGGTCGATCTTCGTCAACGCGACCGCGAACGGGGTCTTTTCGTGCCGAAGGATCTGGATCGACTCGCGGGTCTGCGGCATGACCCCTTCGCGCACGTCGATCACCAGGATCGCGAGGTCGGCCAGGGCTCCCCCCCGACGCCGCATCGTCTCGAAGGATCGGTGCCCGGGGGTGTCGATGAACAGGAGCCCGGGGACCGAGAACTGGTCGGTGCGCAGGATCCCCTCGCACAGTCGACGGACGACCTCCCCCGGGACCTCGATCGCCCCGATGTGTTGGGTGATGCCGCCGGCTTCCTTCGACGCCCGGACGCTGCCGGCGATTCGGTCCAACAACGTCGTCTTGCCGTGGTCGACGTGGCCGAGCAACGAGACGATCGGCTCGCGGAGGGCGGCCACGGCGTTTCGAGGGGTGTCGACTCTTTACGGTTGCCCCGCGGCCGCGCCCGGTCGGGCGAGGTCGGCCAGGGAGCCGGAGACGAGTGGCACCAGCAACTCCTCCGGGGCGAGCCCGCTGTGGGACCCGAGGAAGCCGGGGGAGCGGGAGTTCGGGAGCGGCGGACCCGCGAGCAAACCCCCGCCGGCCGGCGGAAGGACGAGGAAGTCCCCGAGCCGAGCCTCCAGCTCCGGGTGGTGCGCAGCGGGACCGAAGAGCCCCGCCCGGATCGCGTCCTCCATGGGGACGACGCGGAATCCCGCTGGGAGTTCATGAACCAGGGCCTCGCCCAGGGCCGCCGCCCGCCCCGGCCGAGCCGTGAAGAACCCCGCCCGTCGGTCGCCGGTCATCGGACGCCGGAGCTCCGACGATACGGTGGGGAGGAGGTCGACCCGTACCTGGGCCGCCGGGTCGATCTCGACCTGGCCATGGTCCGCGGTGACCACGACCGTGGTCGAGCGGGCGAGCCGGGGCCCCACCCTCTCGGCCACATAGGAGAGTAGATGGACCAGACGGTCGGCCTCGAAGTCGAACAGGTCCGTTTTCGGTCCGCGTAGGTGGTGGACGGTGTCGAGTTCATCCCAGTAGGCGAAGATCGTCGGCGCGGGCCCCGGTCGTTCGATCAGGCTCGCCAGCAAGTGCGCTTCGTCCGAGGCGGTGGAGAACCCCACCAGTTCGGCCCCTTCGTAGAGGATCCGGTTGAACCCACTCCCGATGAACCCGTACCGGGTCAACGCTACGCCGGAGAGTCCCCGGGCGAAGACGGCGGGCAGGCCCGCGATCTGGGCCGGTCGCCAGTCGGGGGTTACGAGAACGTCCCGACCGGTCTCCTGGACGGGCGACATCCGCAGGGAGTCGACGCTCTGCCCGAGAGCCGGCACGTAGAACGACGCACCGAGGAGTCCGTGTTGGGCCGGGGCGGCGGCGGTCGAGAGGCTGGTCAGGGCCGCAGGCGTGGTCGTGGGAAAGACGGTCGTGATCGGGCGCGCGTGCGAGCCCCAGGCGAGTCGGGTGGGATCCGGGCCGCGTTGCGCCCACTCGGCGAACGGGTACCAGCCGAAGGCGTCGACCAGCAACACCACCAACGGGCCCTCCTCCCGCCGGCCATGAAACGGGTCGAGGTCCCCGGCGAGCGGCGGAAGGACCGGGTCGCCCCCCGAGGGCTCGGTCCCCCGCGCCCGCAGGACGCTCGAGGTGAGATTGGGGAGTGACCGCCCCTCGTACGCCGGGCGTGGCAGGCCCAAGGGACCCTGCGATCTCCCCAACGCCTCGACCTCGGTCTTGGCGAGGGGACCGGTGCGGGAGGGCGGGGCCGACGAAGCGGGCACAAGTCGCCCCACCCCGGGCCGGCTACTTAATCCCCGGGGCGGGGGCGTCGAACTCCGCGAGGGAAACCTGGCGCTGGGAGCGTCGGCTCAAGCGCTCGGCGCGGACCGACAGGGTCCGGACGCCCCGGGCCGGCTCGCCCGCGTCCCGTTCCCACAGCTCCCGGCCGAGTCGCAGCGCCGCTTCTCGAAGGGGGCTCGGGCCCTCCGCGATCGCCGGCAACGTCCGGGACCGAGACGTCCGCGTGAAGTCCGCCCATCGGAACGCGACGGTGACCGTGCCGTACCGCCACTCGTCTTCCTCGAGGGAACGGCCGAGCTCGGTCGCGAGCTCCTCCACCGCCGGCGCCAGGGCGTCCCATCCGGTGAGGTCGACGTCAAGCGTGCGGTCGGTCGATCGGGCGTGGCGGCCGGTGTATCCGCCGCCGGACTCGGTCGGGTGGCCGCGGGCGAGGGCCGAGAGCGAGCGCGCGAAACTTCCCACCACGCGGGCGAGCTCCGAGGGCTTGGCCCGGGCGAGGTCGCCGACGGTAGCGTACCCCGCCTCGACCAGGCGTTCGCCGGTCTTGGGCCCCACGCCGGGGATCGCCTCGACCGGGAGAGGCTCGAGAAACGAGGC
>JASHXS010000056.1 GCA_030043405.1 Thermoplasmata archaeon
CGGTTCGTCGAGCAGGAGGAGTCGCATCGACGGCCCAGCCAAGGCGACGGCGATCAAGACGCGACGACGGAGACCGCCCGAGAGTTCCCGGATGAGTTTCTTCGAGTGGGCCGCCAGCCCCGTCTGCTCGAGCAGACGGTCCGTGTACGACCGCGACTCCGACCGACCGACCCCCTTGAGGAGGGCGAAGAACCGGACGTGCTCCTCGACGGTGAGGTTGGACTTCGGGTCGCACTCCTGGGGGATGACGGACAGGAGTTCCTTTGCGCGGAGGGGGTCCCGGACCATGTCCACGCCGCCGACATCGATCGACCCCGAGGTTGGGAGGAGCTGGCCGGCGATCTGCCGCAGCAGCGTCGTCTTGCCGGCCCCGTTCGGTCCCAGGAGCGCGAGGATCTCCCCCGGACGAACTTCCAGGCTGATCTCGCGATTCGCCGTCTTGTCGCCTCGGCGACTCTTGTACGTCTTGGAGATCTTCGAGACCCGGAGCACCGGCGGGACTCCGGCCACCAGGGGACTGCTCGAGGCCCGTGGGGCCGACGGAGCGAACATCCGCATCACCTCCGCGACATCGGGGGCGATAGAAGGGCCGGACGCACGCTCGTACCTCACCGGTAGTGATGGGTCGCTCGGTCACCCGTAGCGGGGCACCTTCGGGTCCACTACGACCGACCACGCGTCGATCCCGCCCGCGAGGTTGGCCACCGACTCGAACCCATGGTGCTCCAGGAAGCCCGCGATCATCGCGGAACGCGCCCCGCCATGACAGTAGACCACGATGGGGCGGTCGGTCGGGAGCTCCGCCAGTCGCTGCGGGACCTCGGCCATGGGGATGTGAAGCGAGGGCTCGATCACGGCCAGGTCCCGCTCCCACGGTTCTCGGACATCGAGCAGGACGAGGCTCGAGGGGTCTCGCCGAAGCCGCTCCGACACCGTCTCCGCGGGCAGGTCTTCCGCCATCGTCAGTCCGGAGGGTACGCTCCCCAAAGGAATTGCGGTCGCCCGCTCGCCCGAACGAACCTAAATCCCCCAACGGCGTGGTGTCCGCGCATGAAGGCGAAGGACCCGGTCTGTGGTATGACGGTCGACTCGTCGACCGCCCCGGCGCGCGGCACCTACGGAGGGCAGACGGTGTATTTCTGCGCCCAGTCGTGCCAGCGCACCTACGAGCGGACCCACCCGCCCGACCCGCGCTGATCGGCCCCCCGCGCGGTTCTCCCCGTCGATGGCGACGGACCCCATCTGCGGGATGTTCGTCGACGAGAGGGCCGCGACGCTGACCCTCGTCCGGGACAATCGTACCTACTTCTTCTGCTCCCCCCTGTGTCGGGAACAGTTCGCCGCTCCCGAGGTCGCGCGCCGACGGCTTTGGGTTCGACTGTGGGTGGCCTGGCCATTGGCGATCGCGGTCGTCGGGCTCACCTACGTCGCCCCTTCTGCCCAAGGGTGGTACGTCGCGGCCGCGCTCGCGGGTACGGTGCAGGCGTACTCGGCGGCGCCCTTTTACCGAGGTGCCTGGGACGCGATTCGGAGCCGAATGGGCAACATGGACCTGCTCATCGCGGTGGGTACGACGACCGCCTTCGGCTACAGTCTCGCGGCGCTGCTGCTCCCGGCTCGGCTCCCCGCGGAGTACTACTTCGACGCGTCCAGCCTGATCGTGGCCCTGATCCTCACGGGGAACTATCTGGAGATCCTGGTCCGCGGTCGGGCGGGGGCGGCGCTCGAGCGTCTGCGCGACCTCGTGCCCCGCGTCGCCGTCCGCATCGAGGGCGACCCTCTGGGGGAAGTGTCGCTCGACCAACTGCGATCCGGTGATGTCGTCCGCGTGCTCCCCGGCGGCCGGTTCCCGGTCGACGGGCGGGTGCGGGCGGGTCATACGACGGCCGACGAGTCCCTGCTGACGGGGGAGGCGCGGCCGGTCCCCAAGGCCCCCGGCTCGGGCGTGCTGGCGGGTTCGATGAATGGCGAGGGGGCGGTCGAGGTCGCGGTCGAGCGGGTCGAGGGGGACACGTTCGTCGCCGAGGTGGGCCGACTCTTGACCGACGCCGAGGACGCCCGGGTCCCACTACGCCAGACGGCGGATCGGATCGCCTCCATTTTCGTGCCCGTGGTCGTGGCGTTGGCCGTCGGGGCCGCGATCGCGTGGGTCGCGCTCGGGGGCGCCGATGTGACCGTCGGCGTCCTCGTGTTCGTGAGCGTCGTCATCACCGCTTGCCCGTGCGCCTTCGGGATCGCCACGCCGGCCGCGATCATGGTCGGGGTCGGCCAGGCGGCGCGGGACGGGATCCTGTTCCGTGGGGGAGATGCGCTCGAGCGCACCGCGTCCATCGACCTGCTGCTGACGGACAAGACCGGGACGCTGACCACGTCACACCCGGTGCTCGCCGAGGTGGTTCCCACCACGCCCGGCGCGGAACGACAGGTGCTGGGGCTCGCCGCCGGCCTCGCGCGAGGGTCGGAGCACGCCCTCGGCCGGGCGATCCTCGACCGGGCGAACTCCGACGGCGTCTCTCCGGCCCCCGTGCTCGAGGTTCGCGTCGCGCCGGGGGAGGGAATTCGCGGGCAGGTGGGCGGCGTCGACGTGGCGGTCCTGAGCGGCCCTGCGGCCGGTTCGGCGGGCGTTGGCCTGGGCTCCCTCACCGCAGCGATCGCGCTGGCCGAGGCCGGCGGAGAGCCTTGGTCGGTCGTGGTGCTCGGACGATCCGCCACGGGGCTCCTGAAGTTCCGGGCGCCCCTGGTGCCCGGCGCCTCGGAGGCCGTCGCTCGCCTGTCCCGATTGGGGGTGCAGGTGGTGATGGTCACCGGCGACTCGGGTGCCGTCGCCTCCCGCGTGGCCCAAGAGATAGGGATCGGTGCCGTCGAGTCCGGGGTCCGTCCGGAGGGAAAGGTCGCCCTGGTGCGACGGTACCAGCGTCAGGGCCGGCACGTAGGGTTCGTCGGAGATGGGATCAACGACGCGGCCGCTCTCGCGGCGGCCGATGCCGGGTTGGCGATCGGCTCGGGCACCGACGTCGCCCGCGAAGCCGGTCAGGTGCTGCTGCTGCGGAACGATTTCCCGGCGGTACCCCGGGCGATCGAGGTCGCCCGCCGGACGGTAGGTCGCGTCCGATGGAACCTGACCTGGGCGCTGGGGTACAACCTCGTCCTGCTGCCGATCGCCGCCGGCGCACTGGTGCCGCTCTGGGGGTTTGGGGTGTATCGGGTGCTGCCCGTGGCCGGGGCGGTCGCGATGGCCCTCTCGTCCACGACGGTGGTCATCGTGTCGCTCTCCCTCCGCTGGTCCTTGGGACGGTCGCCGCCCGTCGGAGGTTCGGCGGAGGCCCGGCGGCCCGCGGACCGGCTCCCGTCCGAGGGTGTGAGGGCCTGACACGCCCGACGGCCACCTTTCATACCCGGCGCGTGTGCTCGCGCCACCATCCGGGGCAGAGCCATGTCGCCAAGTCTCGAAGCTCGAGGACTGACCCGTCGTTTCGGCAGCTTCACGGCCCTCGACAACCTGAACCTGAACATCCAGGGCTCGAAGTGCGTCGGTTTTCTGGGACCGAACGGCGCCGGGAAGACCACGACCCTCAAGATGTTCACCGACCTGATCTTCCCGACCTCCGGCGAGGCCCTCATCAACGGCCACTCGGTCCGGGCGGATCGCAAGCGAGCGCTGGCGTCCTGCGGTGACCTGATCGAGTCCCCGGAGATCTATCCGTCGCTCACGCCCCGCGAGGCTCTCGAACTCGTCGGCGCCGTTCGAGGCATGAGCGCCCCGGACATCCGGTCCCGCACCGACACGGTCCTCCACGAGGTGAAGATGGCGGACTGGGCGGACAGCAAGGTCGGCCGCTTTTCGAAGGGCATGAAGCAGCGGGTGAACATCGCCGCGGCCCTCCTCAGCGACCCCGAAGTGGTGATGCTCGACGAGCCGAGCACCGGGCTGGACCCGCGAGGCATGGCGGAGGTCCGCTCGATCATCCGCGAGCTGAAGCGGGAGAACCGGCTGATCTTCATGAGCAGCCACATCCTCAGCGAAGTGATCGACGTCTGCGACGAAGTCGCGCTGGTCGACCACGGGAAGTTGCTCTTCTATGACACGCTCGCAAACGTCAATGCGCGGCTCGGGAAGGGGGCCACGTCGGTCGACCTCGCGTTCGTCCGTCCCGTCAGCGACGCGGACGTAGCGTCTCGCATCGTGAACCTCCCCGGGGTCACCGGGGTCAGTCGGGTCGATCCCCAGCGTCTTACGGCCATGGTCACCGGGGGCCCGGAGGCCCAGTCCCAGGTCCTCGAGCAGCTCGTCGCGAGCAAGCTCGGTCTCCTCAGCTTCCAGCCCTCCCGGAGCGCGCTCGAGGAGGTCTACATGCGAGAGATCTCCCAGGGGGACTCGTGAGCACCCCCGAGGCCGGTGCGAGCGGGTACGCTCGGTCCGGCGAGGGCCCGGCGATTCCGGACACAGCCCGCCAGGCGCTGATCCTCTCCCGGTACCAGCTCCGGGACTACCTGCGCTCCCGACGCTTCGTCCTGATGGTGGCGATCGTCGTCTTCATCGGGGCCATCCTGTCGCTCGTCCTCGCGAAGTACAACGGGGCCGGGCTCTCTTCGAGCTCGGACGCCTTCTACGGAACGCTCTGGGGCGGGGGCGTCTACGTGGTCATCGTCTTCGCCGGCATCATCTTTGGCGGGGACGCGATCGCCGGGGAGTTCCAGAACAAGACCGGTTACTTCCTGATGGGATTGCCCGTCAAGCGGACGAGCGTCTACGCGGGGAAGTTCATCGCCGCCACGGCCGCCTCGGTGGTCTGCGTCTTGCTCTACCTGGGGATCCTGCTCGGGAATGGGTTCTACTACCTCGGCGCGGGCGCGGCCCTCTCGGGGGCGCTGTTCGAGTCGTTCGCGATCGCGATGCTCTACCTGCTGGCCCTGATGGGGGCGGTGTTCCTCTTCAGCTCGCTGTTCAAGAACAGCCTGTACGCGGTCCTCGTGGTCGCGATCCTGTTCCTCTTCGGGTTCAGCATCATCGACGAGCTCCTCCAGGGACTGGTGCACATCGAGCCGTGGTTCATCATCGACTATGCTCGGCAGGTCATCGGCTATCCGTTCCTGACGACGCTCCCGCCCCACACCTCGACGGGGATGTTCGGGATCACCACGTACAACCCCACGTACGCGGAGGGGCTCGCGATCATGGGCGGCTACTTCCTCCTGACCGCATTCGGCGGTCTGGCGCTCTTCGAGCGAGAAGAGTTCACGTAAGGCCACGGGCGGCGATCGCCGCCTCGTTCGCGTCCAAAGGGTTATCCACCGACCTCGCGTCGTGCGCCCCGCGCATGGGCGACCAGGACCTCTCGACCGAGCTCGTCGGGCAAGGGTACCAGCTCGTCGGGAAGCACAGCGCGGTCAAGCTGTGCTACTGGACCCGGGAGTCGCTCGTCCGGGGGCGCGACTGCTACAAGGGACGCTTCTACGGGATCGAGAGCCACCGCTGTCTCCAGATGTCCCCGGCGATCGACTCGTGCAACCTCCATTGTCGCTTCTGCTGGCGGAACCAGGGGTGGGAGAACGACGCGGTGATGCCGGAGTATGACGATCCGGAATCGTTGCTCGACCGTTCGGTCGAGGCCCAACGCCGGATCCTCTCCGGCTTCAAAGGGGACCCGGCCGTCCGGGTCGAGCGGTGGGACGAATCCCAGTCCCCCCGGCACATCGCGATCTCGCTGACCGGCGAGCCGACCCTCTACCCCAAGATGAACCGCTTCCTCGAACTCGCCC
>JASHXS010000057.1 GCA_030043405.1 Thermoplasmata archaeon
GCCTCGATCGTGCAGCCCGGCGTGTCGGCTTTGGGATAGAAGTAGAGGACCGCCCGTTGCCCACGGAGCGAGTCGGAAGAGAAGGGGGTTCCGTCCTGGGTCACCGAATCGAATTTCGGGGTGGCGTCGCCGACCGCTACCATGGCCCGGTAGCCCCCGGGCGCTATTTTAGGGCGACCGACGGATGCACCCGACCGGGAGGGCGTCGCGTGGCCGGGTATTGGGACCGACGCTACTCGGAGGATCCGGAGGCCTTCGGCCGGGAGGGGAGTTCGTTGGCCCGCGCCGCGCTCGGCCCCCTCCTTCGGGACGCGGCCGGGGGCCGTCTGGTCGAGTTAGGATGCGGGGCGGGGCGCGATCTCTGCTACTTCGCGCAGCATGGGTTCGTCGTGGAGGGGTGCGACAGTTCCGCCGTCGCGGCCCGGCTCGCGAATCGGCGATTGGCGGAGCTTCGGGAGGACGCCCCCCTGGTCGCTCTCGTGCGCGACGTCGATGCGATCGAGTTCTTGGCCGCCTACCCACCGGGAGCGGCGGACGTGGTCTTCTCCAACCTCTACCTGAACCTGGAGGTCGACCCAGCCCGGCTGCGTCGCGTGATGGAGGGCATCGCGCGGGCTCTTCGGCCCCGCGGGTGGAACATCCTGTCGGTCCGCTCCACGTCGGATGCGTGGTTGGGCCGCGGCGTGTTGCTCGGTCCTCAGGTGGTCGACCCGGGGGAGTCCCGACCCCCGCTCCGCTTCTTCACCGAGGCCGACGTTCGCGCGCTGGCGGCCCCCTTGTTCGAGGTGGTCTCGTTGCGGGAACACCCCGACGGCGATGCCGACTTCCCCGTGGTCGTGTGGTCCGCGATGTTGCAGCGACGGGACTAGCCGGTCGCGACGGTCACCAGTGTTTCCGTCGACTTGATGCCGGGGATCCGCCGGATCTTGTGAACGACCGTGTCGAGGGCGGTGTTGAGGTGGGGCGCCTCCACTTTCACGATGAGGTCGAAGGGGCCCGTGACCGCCTGGACCTCGGCGACGCCGGGGACGGCTTTCATGCGCTGGAGGACCCCCTCCAGCTGCCCCACCTCGGTCTCGACGAGCAGGAACACCGTCTCCATGGGAGTCGGACAGCCCACGGAACCGAGCCAAATCAAGTTAGCGCGCCTCGACCTCGGGCAAAGGGTTATGGTCGGCCCGGCCGCGCCCACGAGGGCCATGGACTTCCTCCTCCGGGACACCCTGTCCGGCCGAGCGAAGCCGGTGCGGCGCCCACCCGGTCGGCCCTTGGGCCTGTACGTGTGCGGGCCGACCGTCTACGATGGGGCGCACGTCGGCCACGCCCGAACGTACCTGTTCTTCGACCTCGTCCGTCGCCACCTCGAGGCCGAGGGCGTGCCTGTCCGCCACGTGATGAACGTCACGAATTTCGAGGACAAGATCGACGTCCGAGCGGCCCAGCTGGGCGTCTCGTGGCGATCGCTCGCGCAGCGGGAGGAGGCCGGCTTCCTCCGGGACCTGAACGCCCTCCGGATCCTGCCCCCGCACTACCGCCCGCGGGCGAGCGACTACGTTCGCCAGATGACCGAGGTCGCCCGCAAGCTGGCCCGGACGGGACGCGTGCGGCGGCAGGGCGACACCTGGTTGTACACGCCGCCGGAACGCCCCCGGGAGGTCAACTTCGCCACCACCGCCGACCTGGCGTCCCGCGCCGTCCGCGAACCGGGTCATCCGTTCCCGCTCGGCGAGGGGGCCGCCGGCGAGTTCATGGTCTGGAAGCTGCAGGACCCTCCTCGGCCCTCATGGCCCGGTCCGTGGGGAGCCGGCACGCCGGGATGGCATCTCGAGTGTTACGCGATGGCCAACGAGCTGCTCGGCCTCCCGGTCGACGTCCACGGCGGCGGCACCGACCTGATCTTCCCGCACCACTACGCCGAGAACGAGGTGGCGCTCGCCCTTCGCCGGAAACCCTTTGCCCACATCTTCGTCCACCCCGGGCTCGTCCTCTGGGAAGGCTCCAAGATGTCCAAATCGAAGGGGAACCTCGTCTCCCTCCGACCGACCCTCGCCGAGTTCGGCCCGGACGCCCTTCGCTGGTACCTCCTGGGACGAGCCCTCACCGAACGATTCCATTGGAGCGCGGAAGGGCTGCGCCGCGCCAGCTCGGAGTGGAAGCGCATCCGCCGAACCCTCCAGACCTGGCTCCATCCCGGTGCCGGCGGCCGCGTGGGGTCGATGCGGGCCCGCGAGGTCGCCGCCGAAGTGCGGATGGACCTGGCGGCCGACCTCGCCACCGACCGCGTCTTCGACCACCTGCGGGCGTGGGCCACCGCGATCGAGGGGGACCCGTCGGGCCACATCCCCCACGGGGAGCGACGCGTGGCCGTGGCGGCGCTCCGGGACATCGAGGGTCGGACGGGCCTGCGGATCCTGCCGTGAGTCGGGGGCGCGCCTAGAGCACGCCCATCTCGGCCAGCTTTTCCGGCAGGTAGTGCTCGGTCACGTAGTTCAGCCCGTACTTGGCGAGGGACTGCTGTTCGGCCTTCTTGCCGTTCTTCAGCATCAGCTCGATCTCGGACCTCCACTCGGCGGTCGCGAATCGGGGGTCGGTGAGCTCCGCCTCGAGGGCCCGGACGTCCTGCTCCGAGAGCTGGTCGGACGGCAGGTCGTAGTTCTCGATGTCCGACGCCGTGACCCCGAGGAACTCGGCCGCGGGGGTGGCCAGGTAGTTGGAGAGGTGGGCCGTCTTGATGGCCCCGTACGCCACGCTGGCGTAGATCCGGAACGACCAGGGGTCGCCGTCCGTGAACACGACGACGGGGAGTTGCAGCTCCTCCGTGACCCGACGGAGGAACCGCCGCGTGGAGCGGGCGGGCTGGCCTTTGAGATGGAGGAGGATGGCGTCGTATTGTTCGTCGAACCCGTTCTCCGCCAGTCGGTCGACCATGCCACCGCATTCGATCGCGATCACGAACTTCGCGCTGGTCTTCACGAAGTCGACCTTGCCCTTCTCGACGTTGAACGGCAAGGAATACCCGCCGTCCCCGACGTCGTCGCGGCAGTTGATGGTCTTCACGACGCCCTTGCGGTTCCGTTCCCGGATCGTGAGGTCCCCCAGCACCGACGCGCCGTTCTCCTCGGGGTGGAGCCGGAAGTCCTCGCGCAGGCGTTCGCACATCACCTCGAGGTCCTCGATCAGGAGGTTCGACTCGTCCTCGCTGTGGAACTTCGCCTCCTGCCAGGCCTCGCTGATGTAGTACAGCTCTCGGAGCGTGGACGTCTTCTTGTCCTTCGCCATCTCGTTGATGAAATCGACCAGGTAGAACGTTCGGAGCAGCATGAGCGCCCCATCCAACTTCCGCGCGCTCCGCGTGCCCATCTGCCGACCGAGCTTCCAGACCCCCTCCCGCATCTGGAACTGGAGGTTCTGCTTGGTCCGGAGGGGCAGCCGCATCCGAGGGATCTCTCCGCGGTCGAGTTGACCCCAGATGTCCTTCGCCAGGGCGAGCGTGGGCTGCAGCGCGTCCGCGCGAACGGACGAGCCGTCGTCCTCGTCACTCTTCTTCGCCGGCGCTCGCGCTCGACTCGGCGGCATCGTAATCCACCTCCTCCTCGCCCGCGGCCGCGCTCTCGGCCGCGGCGGCCTCGGCCGCTTCGACGATCGTTCGAGGGAGCCGGACGTCCCAGTCCCCGGGCAGCGGGTCCGCCCCGAGGAGATGGGCCTCGTCGACCCCCGCCACGTACCAGTCGAGGTCGGATGCATCCACGTCCGTCTTCGGCGGGAAGCGCAGCTCGAGCTGCGTCCGCCCGCTCGGGGTCAACTTGGGCAGCGTCCACCAGGCCCGACCGAGGCCGGGGTCAGTACCGTCGGGGGCCGGGTCGAACTTCGCCACGGCCATCGCCTCGGGCGGTATCTCGGCGAAGAGCTCCAATACCCGGGCCCGCGGGGTGTAATTCACGATCTGCACGGGGACCCGGATCCCGGCGGGGTCGGTCACCGGCGTGGCGTCCAGGTGAACGACGTCCATGATGCGGGTGACGACGGGCGTGAGGTCCGGGACCGGGTTCCCGGTGAGGTGGCTGGTCTTCTCGGCCAGCTTCGGGAGGATCTTCAGGATGATCTCGAACTTCGCCCCCGCCTGGTCGCGGCGACTCCGGCGCGAGAGATGGGTGCGGAGGTGGCGCGCCGCCACCTGGAGCGCGAGCGTGACCTCCCGGTCGATCTCGGGATCCTCGGCGATGGCTTCTTTGGCCTCGCTCGTGAACGGGATCTTCGTCGAGGCGACATGCACGAGGATGAGGGCGGGGCCGCTGGGGATCCCCGAGCCGCCCTTCTGGTCGAGACCGTAGCGACGCCAGTCGAGGTTCGAGATGGCGTTGGTGATCGCGCACGCGCCCTGCTGGAACAGGAGGGGCACGCGGTTCGCGAAGCGTAGGATCTGGATGGGCTGGTCCGCGGGGAGCGCGCCGCCGTAGACGATGCCGACCTCCACCATGAAGGGGAATCCGCCCCGGACCTTCGGTGGCCGGCTGACCGGCGGCGCGTAGAACTCGGGTCGTACGTCCCCGAGGACGTTCCGGAGACCGCGCTTGATCAACATCGCCCCGATGGGCGAGAGGCAATCCGAGGACGGCGCGACCAGCGAGACCTCGTGGAGCGACTTCAACAGGCGCTCCTGGGCTTCGCCCTGGACGCTCGATGGCGACTGCCCCGGTTTGAGGCCGCAGCGGTCGAGCACTTCGCCGACGGCGCGCGCCGACACCCCCTGGAGGTCCTTCCCCAGGAACTCTCGGAGGGTCGGCTTCTTGGTCCCTTTCAGGAAGTACCCCAACTCCCCCAGTTCGAGGCCGTACGGGTGAGGGAGCGTCTCCTTGGCGGGGGGAGGCAGGTCGGAGGTCGCGCGCTCGAACGTGACCCGGGTCCCGTCCGGCTCGACCAGCACGATGCGAGCGTGCGGGTTCACGATGGCCGTCCCCCGGAGGTAGTCGTAGGGCGACTGGCGCCCGCGAACGTACCGCGCCCGGAGGACGAGCTCGATCCGGGTACCGTGGGGCCGGTCCCACAGCATCACGTCCTCCGAGGCGATCCGGGGCTGGTTCTTCTGCGTGTCGAGGAAGAGCTCGAGGACATGCGCGGCCTCCTCCTCCTCGACTTTCGAGATGATCTTGGCCGGACGGGCCGTCGTGAGGTTCGCGTAGAGGACCGCGGCGCTGATGCCGATCCCCTGCTGGCCCCGGGCCTGCCGGTTCGAGTGGAAGCGCGACCCGTACAGGAGACGGGCGAAGACGTTCGGGATCTCCCGACGCAGGATCCCCGGCCCGTTGTCCTCGACGGACACGCGGAGTCGATCCTCGCCCTCCTTCGACACCTGGACGGTCACTTCGGGGAGGATCCCCGCTTCCTCGCACCCGTCGAGGCTGTTGTCCGCGGCCTCCTTGACGGTCGTGAGCAGGGAGCGCTGCGGGTTGTCGAAGCCGAGGATCTGGCGGTTCCGCTCGAAGAACTCCGCCACGGAGATCTCGCGCTGCTTCGCGGCGAGCTGCTGGGCGATGGTCGGGGGAGGCACCACCGATGGCTGGGGTCGGCGCCCCTCTATAAGCGCCGCGTTGGAGCAGAACGGAGGGTCAGTCCTCGAAGACTTCGCCGGGGCGCGTCGCGACGTCCCGCAGGACCGGACGGAATGGTCGCCACCGGGCCGGTTCGTCCAGGTCCAGCTCCACGAGCAGGAGACGTTCCTCGGGGGCGAGGGTGTCGTCGGGGACCGGGCGGGCTGCGACGGGCTCGCCCCGCGGGTCCCACGCGCCGGAACCGCCTCCGAACACCACGCCGTCCTCGACGCCCACCCGGTTCACGTAGACGACCGGGAGTCCGTTCTCGATGGCTCGGGCCGGTAGGAGTTTCTCGAACAGGGGACCGCTCGGGACCGGCGACGCGGACACGATGACCAGCAGGTCCGCGCCGTCGAGCGCGAGATGGCGGGCGACCTCCGGGAAGAAGGTGTCGTAGCAGATCGAAAGGCCCATCCGGTGGCGGCCGAGCGGGAGCGAGTGGCTTTCGTCGGTCGGCGTGAACGGCACTCCCTCTTCGAACGGTCCGAAATTCGGCAGGTACCGCTTCACTTGGACCCCGACCGGGCCATCGGGTCCGAACGCGAGGGCCGAGTTCCGGAGCTCCCCCTTTCGTTCCTCGGAGCGGGTGGGGGCCCCCACCACGAGGGTCGTGTGGTGGGCCCGGGCCAGCTCGGAGAGCTCGGTCCAGACGGCGTCCCCCGGCCCGAGGGCGAGCTCGTGGAATCGGTCTCCCACCCGGTACCCGGACAGGAACAGCTCCGGGAACACCGCCAGGTCCGACTCCACGCGCCCCAGGGCGTGCCGGACGCGGGCCACGTTATCGCGCGGGCGGCCCGCGGCCGGCGCGAGCTGACCGAGCAACACGCGCGTCAATAGAAGTACCGACGCGCCGCGAGCAGGTAGACGAACATCACGATCAGGAGCACGAACAGGACGGTGATCGACCCGGTGAAGAAGAGGTAGGTCGTGGTGGCGAAGACGATGACCAGGGTCGTCCAGAGCGCCCACGTCTCCTGGCGCCAGAGGGCGGTGGCGATGGCGAGCAGGGCGATGCCGAGGACCAGCAGGATGGCCGAGCCGAGCAGGTCGACCGAGGGAAACAGGTCGAAGGCGGAGGGGACGACATTGCTGCCGAACTGGTCGAGCAGGTAGAGCGCCCCGCCCAGGATCATGACGACCGCCACGATGGCGATCAGGATCGAGATCACCGCGACCCCGATCGGAAGGCGCGGCCGCGCGGAGCTCGGCTCCCACGCCGGGGGCAGCTGGTCGAAGGTCACCGGCGCGTCGGTGGCCGTACTGGAGGCTCCTGCCATGGCCCTCGCCCCGAGCAGCCGGCGGGGGCCTGATGTAGCTTTCTCTCGAGCGGACTAGAACCGCCGGTCGGCCGCGCCGCGTGCCAGCTGCTCCAGCAACTGTCGGTAGGGCCCGGTCGGGAGCGGTTCCAGGCATCGGACCGCCCGGTCGGCCCAATCCGAGGCTTCCCGGGCCACGACCTGGGGCGCGTCCGTCATCTGGGTGAGGTCGCGCAGCCGGAGGAGGTGCTTGGCTCGCTTCCGCCGCAACTGGAAGAGGCGCTCGAACTCCGCCTGGTAGCGGGGCGCGAGCCGCGCATACGCCTCGATGGAGAGGAGGGTCGGATTCCCTTCGCGCAGGTCCCCGTAGAGCGGCTTCCCGAGCAGGTCCGGGTCGCCGTAGAGGTCGAGGAGGTCGTCGCGGATCTGGAAGGCCATGCCGAGGGCGCGCCCGTATCCCTGGAGCGCGTCGACGTGGGCCGGCGGGGCGTTCGCGATCTCCGCGACCGACGTGAGCGCCGCCGCGATGATCGCCGCGGTCTTCCGCTCGATGACGCGGAAGTAATGGGACCGTCCGCTCGAGAGGTCGAACCGAGAAGCTTCCTGGAGCACCTCGCCCTCGACCAGGTCGGCGCACGACTCGCCGCACCGCATGATGATGGCCCGCGGATACTCGGCCGCGAGTTCGAAGGCCCGCACGAACAGGTAATCTCCGGAGACGATCGCGAGGGGGATCCCGAACGCCCGGGGCATCGAAGGGCGACCGCGGCGGGTCTCCGCGTGGTCGATGACGTCGTCGTGCACCAGCGTCGCGGTGTGGATGAGCTGGAACGCCGCGGCGAGCGACTGGATCGGCTGGGTCGAGGTCGCCCCGAGCGCGCGATGGGCCGAGGCCATGAGGAGGGGCCGGACCCGTTTGCCGCCGGTGGAGCAGGCGTACCGCGCCGCTTCGGTGAGCTGTGCGTACGTCGAGCCCAGGACCTCCGCGACGCGCCAGTCGATGTCCGCCAGGTCGCGTACCAACACCGGCGCGACCTCCGCCAGGGGGCCGACCAGCCGGTCGCCAAAGGTCTGGACCACGAGGGTCTCGAGGGACGGGTCGCTCGCTTCCGAGACCTGCGGGGGTACGGTCACGAGTTCCTCCCCACGCGCGCCGGCCACCGGAGCCGCATCATCGAGTCGAGACCCCGGCTCCCGATATAGCGCATTCCCAGGGCGAGGAGGGGATCGTAGGCGGCATACCGCTCGCCCCACGCCAGGATCCGCGCGGCCCGCTCGAGCGGCTCGTACAGCGACGCCTTCCAATTTGTATCGTACGCGGCGAGCGGGACGTCCCGTCGCACGTGCTCGGCGGCCGACTGGCCGGCCAGCCAGCCGCTCATCATGGCGGTGGGGATCCCGCCGCCATTGGTCGCCATCACGAGGTTGGCCGCGTCCCCGCAGAGCAGGGAGGTCCCGTGGACGAGGGTAGAGGGCGGGGGACCGATGGGCACCCACCAGCGGGTCGGGTCGTGCGCCCGACCGAAGCCGCGATGGGCCAGGAACCGGTCCAGGAGGCCGGCGAGCGTGGCGCCCGGCGGTAACTGCGCCACCCCGAGCCCGACGTTCAGGTCGTCGGCGCGCGGGAAGGCCCACGCGTATCCGCCGGGGGCGTCGCGTCCGAAGTAGAGGTCGATCTCGTCCTCGAGCGGCTGGTCGACGCTCGCCGTGATCATCCGGAACAGGGTGCGGGAGGGAGCGACCCCCGCCGCGCGGGCGACCGTGGAGAGCGGGCCATCGGCGCCGATGACGACTTTCGCCTGGACCCGCGCCCCGCCGACCAGTTGCACCTCCCCGTCGCCCACGCCCGTGACGCCGACCGGGAAGCGGAGTTCGGCACCGGCCCCTTCGGCCCGGTAGGCGAGTGCCTTGTCGAAGGCGCGCCGCGACACGGTCGCGCCGGCCAGGGGGAAGCGGAATCGGTGCCCGTAGGGCGAGACGCACGCCATCCAGCGGGTCTCGCGCAAGACGGTCGAAGGGGGGATCTCGAACGCGCGGGCGATCAGCTCGGGGGTGTCAAAGAGGTCCCGCAATTCGGCGGGAGACGGAACGAACTCTCCACACTGTACGGGGTGGCCGAGTTCGGGCCGATGGTCGACCAGGAGGGTACGCGCTCCGCCCTCCGCGGCGGCCCGGGCCGCCAGCGACCCCGCCGGACCGGCCCCGACCACGACGACGTCGAAGCGCTCCATCGGCTCATACTCCGGCCGAAACGAAGTGCTGGGCGGCCATCTGGATCGCCCCGACGACCGGTTGGGGGTAGAGGCCGACGCCCACGATGAGGACGGCTGCGAGCCCGATCGCCACGGCTCTCCCGTAGCCGAGGCCGCCGGCACCCAACGCGGGCGCCGACGCCGCGGCCGCCGTCCCCTCCGCCGTCTCGAGGGGACCCGGGCGGTCGAAGTACATGACCTTCAGGACCCGGGCGTAGTAGAACACGCTCAGGGCGCTGTTCAGGAGGCCGGCCACGGCGAGCCAGATGAACCACCCCTCGGCCTGGACCGCCGCCGAGAACAGGATGAACTTCGAGACGAATCCGACGGTGAGTGGCACCCCGGCGAGGGAGAGTAGCATGAGCGCGAAGGCGGCCCCGGTGAGCGGCCGACGCACCCCGAACCCCTTCCAATCGTCGATGAGCGGTCCGATGCCGAGGGCGCCGACCCCGGCCACCACCAGGAACGCGCCGCCTTTCATCAGTACGTGGGCGAAGATCTGCAGGGTGGCGCCCGTGAGCGCCGGTGCGGTGCCGATGGTGATGCCGATCAGCATGTACCCGGCCTGACTGATCGAGGAGTAGGCGAGCATCCGCTTCATCTCCTTCTGGAGAAGAGCCAGGACGTTGCCGACGGTCATCGTCACCACGGCGAGCACCCCGAGGGTGATCGACAGCGTCGGGCCGAGGTCGACCGCGCCGCCCCCGAACGGCGATTGACCGGCCGCCGCGGTGTTCACGAGAAGGACCGGGCCCAGGAAGACCAGGAAGAAGGCGAACAGGCCGATCTTCTTGGTACCGCCGGCGAGGAAGGCGCTCACGTCGCTCGGCGCGCCGTCGTAGACGTCGACCGCCCACGCGTGGAACGGCACGAGGGTGACCTTGAACGCGAGCCCCGCGACCAGGAACCCGTACCCGAGCAGCACGAGGACGGGGAATCCGACGGTGGAGGCGTCCGCCTGGATCAGGAAGAGGTTCGTCGTGCCGTACGCCCCGAACAGCAGGGAGGCCCCGTAGAACGAGAGGACCGTGGAGAGGGCGCCGATGATGAAGAACTTCATCGCCGCCTCCATCGACCGGGTCTCCCGCCGCCGGTATCCGACCAGCAGGTACGAGGGGATGCTCACGACCTCGATCGCCAGCAGGAGGAAGATCAGGTCGGACGCGACGGCGACGAGGAGCATCCCGAGCGTGGCGAGCAGGAGGAGGCCGTAGAAGATCGGGGCTCCCGGCTCGTCCGAGGGGCGGCTCGCGGAGGCGAGGGTCACGAGCAGGGCGGAGAGCAGGAAGATCGCCTGGAAGACGAGCCCGAGCGACGTGAAGTGGTAGAGCGGGGCCGAACCGAACGCCGGAAGGGTGTCGATCTGGCCCGGGGAGAGGGTCGCCAGCACCGAGAGGGGTCCGAATCCGAGGTCCCCCAGCACCGAGAGGAGGGCCAGGACGACCGCGGTCACCGCCACGGTGCTGAGCCACTCGTTCCGCCGGAGGCCGAGGACGTCCAAGAGGAAGATCAGGAGCGTCCCGCCCAGCAGCAGGATCTCCGGTACGAAGGGGCCGACGAAGGAGGTGAAATCCATGGTCTCACAACCCCGCGAAGCCGCGGATCGGCGAGTTCGTGATCAGGTTCACGAGCAGGAACGGCAGCACGCCGAAGAGGATCGCGGCGCCGGCCAGAATGCCCATCCCCGCGGTCTCGTACCACGGTAGGTCGTGCGCGGTGGGGGGCACGCCCTTCGGGGGACCGAAGAGCATCCGCTGCATCATCCAGATGTAGAACGCCGCGGTGACGACCAGGATCCCCAGCGGGATCAGCACCCAGTACGCGAGGCCATCCCAGGTGGCGAGCAGTGCCGTGAACTCCGCCGGGAAGCTGATGAGCCACGGCAGGCCCAGCGAGGCGAGCGACCCGACCATGACCATGGTCGAGAGCGTCGGGGTGGTCGGCGTGATCCCTCCGATCGACGCGATGTCGCGGGTGCCGTACGTGTGGTGGACGCTCCCGGCGGTCATGAACAGGAGCGCGCTCACGACCCCGTGGGCGAACATCAGCAGCACGGCGGCCAACAGGCCGAGCGAGGAACCGAGGGCGATCGCGAGGAGCACGATGCCCATGTGGTTGATCGAGGAGAACGCCACGAGGCGTTTCAGGTCCCGTTGCGCCAGCGAGACGATGGAGCCCCAAGCGATCGACGCGAAGGCGATCACGAAGAGGATGGGCTGGACCTCGTGGAAGCCGAGCGGGAGCACGAAGACCGCCCAGCGGATGAGTCCGTAGCCGCCGAGCTTCAGGAGGAGGCCGGCCAGGAGCACCGAACCTCCCGTCGGGGCCTCGACGTGGGCGTCCGGTAACCAGGTGTGGAACGGCACGACCGGGAACTTGACGCCGAATCCGAAGAACAGCGAGAGGAACAGGAACGCCTGCGTGGCGACCCCCAGCGTCGGAGCCGCCGCGAAGACGCTCGAATAGTCGAAGCTGGTCGCCCCCGAATAGAAGACGAGGGCCAGCAGGCCCACCAGCATGACGATGGAGGCGACGTGGGTGTAGACGAAGAATTTGATCGCGGCGTATCGGCGTCGGGGACCGCCCCAGTAGCCGATGATGAAGAACATGGGGACCAGGACGGCCTCCCAGAAGAGGAAGAACAGTAGGACGTCCAGCGCGACGAACACCCCGACGCACCCGAGGCACGTGAGGAGGAGCAGCCCGAACCAGGCCGCCGGCTTCTTCTGCTCCTCCCACGAGTACACGACCGTCGCGATCTGGAGGATCGCGGTCAGGAAGATCAGGACGAGCGAGATCCCGTCGATACCGACCGTGTAGTTGACCTGCAGCCAGCCGAGGTGGATCCACGCGTACGACTCGCTGTCCGCGAACTGCGGGACTCCCCCCGCGAGGCCCGGCCAGCCGGGGAAGTACATCAGCAGGTAACCGACCTCGGCGAGGAACGCGAACGAGACGAGCAGCGCGGTCCATCGGGCGTATTTCCCGGACAGGAACGTCAGGACGGTCCCGACGAGGAGGGTCGCCAGCAGCGTGGAGAGGACCGGGAACATCCTAGGTCCCTCCGAAGTGGGCGAGCAGGTACGGCGCGACGAGCAGCAGGAGGGCGAAGACGCCGACCAGCCCGGCGATCACGTAGGCTGCGTAATCGGAGACGACCCCGGATTGCATCGCCCGGAGGCGGTCGGAGAGCGAGCCGAAGATCCGCTCGAAGCCGTGAACGGTCCCGTCGATGACATAGCGGTCGACGAAGTCTGCGCCCCGGGAGATCCCGTAGACGGCCCGGAGCCCGATCCAGTCGTAGGCGACCTTCATGTAATACCGGTTCAGGAGGAGTCGCCGGACCGACTGCCACGGGCTGTCCGCCGGCAGCACGTAGACTCGGCCGTTCCCCCACAGCTGGTAGGCGAGGCCGATCCCCGCCAGACCGAGCCCGACGCTCACTCCCGACAGGAGCAGGTCGGTCGAGCCATACACCGGCGGGATCCCGGCCACCCCGTCCCCGTGGAGCAGGAGCCCCTGGAAGTTGGGGAGGAAGATGAACAGCCCGGCGATGAGGGCCATTCCCGAGAGGATCACGAGGGGGACCTGCATCACCCAGGGACCCTCGTGCGCGTGGGGCAGCGACGGGTCCCGGGGGTGGTCGCCGGAGAACGCGAGGAACCACGCCCGGAAGATGTAGTAGGCGGTCAGGAACACCGCCGCGAAGGCGAGGAGGAAGAAGGGCCAGTACAGCGGGTGGCTCCCGAGCTGCGAGTACACTGCCGAGAGGATGTCATCCTTCGACCAGAAACCGGCGAACGGAGGGATGCCGGCGAGGGCCAGCCCCCCGATCGCGAACGCGGCCGCGGTGACCCGCATCGGCTTGCGGAGCCCGCCCATCTTGAACAGGTCCTGCGTCCCGACGGCGTGGATCACCGAGCCGGCGGCCAGGAACAGGAGGGCTTTGAAGAACGCATGGGTGAACAGATGGAAGAGACCGACCATGGCAAAGCCGGCTCCGACGGCCATGACCATGTACCCGAGCTGGCTGATCGTGGAGTAGGCGATCACCCGTTTGATATCCGGATGGACGACCGCCATCGTGGCGGCGAAGAAGGCCGTGAACCCCCCGATGGCGACGATCGCCAGCTGATCGGTGGACGTGAACCCGATGAAGACGCTCGTGACGGCGAGCAGGTAGACGCCCGCCGCCACCATCGTCGCGGCATGGATGAGGGCGGACACCGTCGTCGGACCCTCCATCGCGTCCGGCAACCAGACGTGGAGCGGGAACTGGGCGCTCTTGCCGGCCGCCCCGCCCAGGATCAATAGACCGGCGATCGTGAGGAGCGTCGAGCTCCCGATCGCCCCGGCGGGGAGGAACGGCGTGGTCCCGTTCGTGAAGACGAAACCGTTGGCGGCCCAGCCCCCGTTCGGGCCGGTGGTCGCGTAGTGGAAGAAATAGATGAAGATCCCAAGCAGGAACAGCACGTCGCCCACCCGGGTGACGAGGAAGGCCTCCTTCGCCGCACTGGCGGCGCTCGGCTTCTCGTAGTAGAACCCGATGAGGAAGTACGAACAAACTCCCACCAGCTCCCAGAAGAGGAAGAACTCCAGGAGATTGTTCGACAGGACCAGCCCCGTCATCGCGGCCAGGAAGAGCGAGAGCTCCGCGTAGTAGCGCGGGAGTCCCCGGTCGTGGTGCATGTACCCGATCGAGTACAGCATGACCAGGAAACCGACGACCGTGACGACGAGGAGCATCAGCGCCGAGAGCGGGTCCACGAGGGTGCCCGCGACGAGGGAGAGCCCGTTGGGGAACGGACCGGGGGAGGCCGCGAGGTGGAGCCAGGTGTACTGAGCGTTGACGTAGGCGCCCGGATTCAGCATCTCCCCGATGGCGATCGTGACCCCCAGCGCCATCGCGGCGCCTGCGAAGCCGACCGCCAGCCACCCGCCCCACTCGAGCTTCTGGAGCCGGGTGCCGAACAGGCCGACCAAGGCGAAGGCGATGACCGAGAAGAGCGGGATCAGGAACGCCCAGTCGTCGAGGGTGGTGAACGCCGTCGTCGTCCGTCCCCCCTATTCCTTCAGCTCGTTGGCCTGGGCGACGTTGATCGACCCCTTCAGGCGATTCAGGCCCAGGACGATGGCGAGGCCCACCGCGACCTCGGTCGCGGCGAACCCGATCAGCACGACGGCGATCGCCTGGCCGGAGAGGCCCGTCCCGGACGTGGCGAACGCCGCGAAGTAGACGAAGTTCAGGATCGTCGCGTTCATCGCGATCTCGACGGCGATCAGGATGAGGATGAAGTTGCGCCGGGTCAGCAGACCGAAGATGCCCACGGCGAGCAGGGCGCCCGAGAGCGCCAGGAACCAGGCGACGGGCAGCGCGGTCACTCGCGACCCTCCCGCACGAGGTAGATCGCGCCGGCCACGCCGCTCATCATGATCAGCCCGAGCAGCAGCAGCCAGGGGCCGTAGTTCCCGAACAGCGCTCCCGAGAGCGCGGTCGGGTCGTACGACTGGACCGTCAGGGTCCCCTGCGGGAACTCCCCGAGCGAAGCGACCAGGAAGATGAACGTCACCGCCGCGAGGGCGAGCGGCACCGGCCCGATCCCGGTCGCGGCGTCGCGGGAGAAGATCCGCTTCCTCGTTACCATGATGCCGAACAACAGGAGGACGGTGACGGCGCCGGCGTAGACGCCGAGCTGGAGCACGCCGAGGAAGGGCGCATTGAGGAGGAAGTAGATGGCGGAGAGGTCGACAAAGAACACGGCGACCCAGAGGATGGTGTGGACCAGCTCGCGGACGAGGAGAGCGGCGACCGACGTCCCCACGGCCACCGCCGCGAGCGCGAGGAACGCGAGTTCCTCGAGGTTCACTTCCTATTCCCCCAGAAGAGACACTCCTTCGGACAGACGCTGATGCACGTGCCGCACCGGACGCAGTCGGAGTCGTTGATCACCGGCTCCTTCCAGATGCGCTTCGGCGCCTTCTCGCCGGGCTTCAGCTCCGGCTTCGGTACGTCGAGCATCGTGATGCACTGCGTGGGGCAGTCGCGCGCGCACGCGTTGCAACCGATGCACAACGGCGGTTCCAACAGGATCTGGTCCTCGTTCGCCGGGCGCTCGACCCGGATCGGGTTCATCGGCAGCTTCTGCTGGTAGACCTGGTACAGCCGCTCGGGCGAGTAGACCATGTCGGCCCGCTTGTGGGTCGAGAGCTCGTAGCGGGTCGTCATCGTGAGGCACCCTTCGGGGCACGCGTCCGAGCAGAACCCGCAGTAGCTGCACTTTCCGTAGTCGATCTCCGGACACTTCTTCGGGTGCTTCGGGTCGCCGCCCGGCACCGTGACCATCTCGATGCAGAGATCCGGGCAGGAGAATGCGCACAGGTTGCACGAGATGCAGGTCGCGATGTTCAGCGCATGGACCCCGCGGTAGTTGTCCCAGATCGGTCCGACCCCGATCGGCTTCCCCGACTCGACGCCGACCTCGGTACGGAACTTGGGGTCCTCGAGGCGCTCGAAGGGGTAGACCACGGTCGACGGGCGGACCAGGCTCCGGGCGAACTGCCGGGCGGCCGTGACCATCGGCTTCGCCACCCACAGGATCGGGTTGTCGGAGGGTTTCTCGGTCGCCGTCACCTCGTCCGCCATGTGTTCTGCTCACACCCCCGGAGAGGGCAGGCAGCCGAACACGGGCAGGCACTTCACGGTCACGAGGGCCGCTGCGAGGAAGACGGAGGCGAGGCTGAGGGGGATCATCCGGTTCCAGCCGACGCGCAGCAACTGGTCCGTCCGCACCCGCGGGAGCGAGGCCCGGATCCAGACGAAGAGCCCGAAGACGAGGTAGGTCTTCACCATGAACCAGAAGATCCCCGCGAGCGGGAAGGACGTCGCGGCGGACGGCACCCACGAGGGCATCGTCCAGCCGCCCAGGAACAGCAGGACGACCAGGATGCTCCCGACGAGCGCCCGGAGGTAGTCGGCGAGCATGAAGAAGGCGAACAGCATGCCCCCGTACTCGGTGTTCCATCCCTCGACCAGCTCCGCCTCGGCTTCGGGCAGGTCGAAGGGGATCCGCTCCATCTCGGCGAGCATGCCGGCCACGAAGACGATCAGCGCGAGGAACAGCGGCGCCCAGAACCAGTAGTTCTGTTGCTCCATCACGATGACGTTCAGGTTGAAGCTGCCCGAGACGACCACGACCGCGACGACCGCGAGGAGGAGCGGGACCTCGTAGGCGATCATCTGGGCGGCCGAGCGCATCCCGCCCATCAGGGAGTACTTGTTGTTGCTCGACCAGGCGCTGACGAAGATGAACAGCGGGGCGAACGAGAAGACCGCGAGCGCGAGCAGGAGGCTGAGCGGGAGCACCCCGGAGTTCCAGCCGGAGGAGATGGGGAGGATGCCGAAGATGATCATGGACGTCACCATGTACGCCGTCGGGCCGCCGTAGAACCCGAGGGTGTCCGCCTCCTTCGGCTTGAACGTGTTCTTGCGGAACAGCTTGAGCCCGTCCGCGAAGTTCTGGAGCAGCCCGGCGTAGCCGACGTGCATGGCCCCGCGCCGGTCCATGAACCGGCCGAGGAGCTTGCGTTCCCACCAGATCAGCACGATCGTGTTGATCATGCTCGCGGCGAGCAGGATGGCGCCGAAGACGAGGACCGAGAGGCCCAGGATCAGGTCGCTGTTGGTAATCCAGGCACTGAGCGGGTACGGAAGGACCGAGCCGAGCGCGGTCAGGAGGGTGTTGACCAGGAAGTACGAGACGCTGTAGAGGGTCGCGCTCGACATGGGTCCTTAGCGGTCGACCTCCCCGACGCAGATGTCGACGCTGCCCATGATCGGCGGGATGTCGGCCACCCGATAGCCGATCAGGTAGTGACGGGTCGCGCTCAGGTTGGCAAAGACGGGGGAGCGGAACTT
>JASHXS010000058.1 GCA_030043405.1 Thermoplasmata archaeon
CCCCCGAAGTAGGCGCTAGGACCCCCGAGGGGGACGTCCTCGTCCGGGCTGATAGCGGCCCGACCCCAGCGCGATGGCCGGGTAATCCGAGACCTGGATCACGCTCCGAACGTGTTCGATGGCGGCGAAGGCGAAGAGGATCGCCCCGAAGAGCCCGAGCACCGAGGCCGCCGTCACGGTGAGGCCGCTGAATCCCACGAACGCGACGATCGTCGCCAGGGAGGCCAGCGCGTTGAAACTCGAGTGCATCCCGACGGCCACGAGGTAGTAGCTGCCGGTGCCCGGCCCCGGGGCGTTGAAGCGCGACCGGGCGTACCCGTAGCCGAACATCGCCGTCGAACTCCCGTGGAGGAGCACGCTCGAGATGCTCCGGATGAGGATCAGGACGATCCCGGCGGCGAGGCCGCCCACGAGGTAGGCGCCGAGGCCGTAGAGGAAGGTCTCGAAAAAGCCGAACCCGAGTCCCACCGAGGCGCCGAAGACCGGCCCGTCGGCGACGGTCCGGAACTGGTTGCCGTAGCTGATGACACCGGCGCCCTTCAGCCCCTCCTCGACGAACGGGGCGATCACGAGCACGAGGAAGAACGTACCCGCCGTCGAGTTCCCGTTCAGGAACACGAACTCCGGGCCCGGGAATGCCTGACTCGCCGCCGTGCCGACGGAGACCAGGATCGCCTCCAGGATGGCCGCGACGATCGTGGCGAACAGGGCGCCGAAGACGAAGGCCCGCAGGAGCGGGCCCCACGCCTCTTGCCGGTACCGCTCGGTCTGACGCACCCAGCTCAGGTAGAAGAGGGCCGGGAGGAGCGCGAGGACGATGAGGATCAGCAGGTCGAGGGCGGCGTCCAGCGCGCTCACGACCGCCCTCCGGCCGGGTACGAATAGAATCCTTGTCCCGATTTACGTCCCAACTGATGCGCCGATACCATCGTGCGGAGCAGGGGGCACGCGCGGTACTTCGGGTCGTGAAAGCCCTCCCAAAGGACGTCCAAGATGGCCAGCGAGGTATCGAGACCGACCAGGTCGGCCAGCTCGAATGGCCCCATGGGATGGTGGAAGCCGAGCTTGTAGGCGGTATCGATGTCCTCGCGGGTCGCCACGCCCTCGTAGAGCATCCAGGCGGCCTCGTTCACGAGGACGGCGAGCGCCCGGGTCGTCACGAAGCCGGGGGTGTCGCGCGACGTGACGACCGTCTTCCCGAGCGCGGTCGCGAAGGCGGTCGCGCGCTCGGTCATGTCGGGGCGCGTCGTGTGCCCCGGGATGATCTCGACCAGGGGCATCTGCAGGACCGGGTTGAAGAAGTGGACCCCGACGAGGCGCCCGGGGTCCTTCAGCCGCTCACCGATGGAGGTGATCGGGAGGGACGAGGTGTTCGACGCGAAAAGCGCGTCCGGCGGCGCGATCTCCTCGAGGTCCCCGAACACCTGTCGCTTCAGCTCGAGCTTCTCGGGCGCCGCCTCGACGATGATCGAGGCGCCCTCGGCCCGTCGGAGCCCGATGCCCGTGTCGATCCGCCCGAGGGCGGACTCCTGCGCCTCCGCGTCGATCATACCCTTCTTGACGGCATGACCGAGGGCACGCCCCGCATTCTCCCGCCCACGGCGGGCGAATTCGTCGGTCACATCCACCAGCGTCACCGGGAAACCGGCCAGCGCGGCTTGCGCGGCGATGCCGCTGCCCATGATACCGGCGCCGACCACCAGGACGCGAGCCCGGACCGATGCCCGCGGGTCGCTGCCTTCGACGGCGCTCGGGTCGGTCATGTACCTCCGGCGGGCGCCGCGGGGGCACTCGCCACATCGAGGAGCATACAGCTGCGGCAGAGCGCCCCGGCGGCCGGCTCCCCGCATCGCGCGCAGACCTGGGGTTCTCCACCGTCTTCCTGCTGGAGCCATAGATCGACGACCCGCTCCCGCGTGTGGAGCAGGGACTGGCGGGTACCGGGGATGTGCTCCTCCAGCTCCCAGAGCACGTCCCGGAACAGATTCCGTGCAGCCCGACCGGCGTGCGGGCACTCCCCGTGGTGGAACGAGAGGCCATGGAGCTGCGCGTAGACGAACACTTCGCGCTCCGGGACCAGGGCGAGCGGGGCGATCCGGGGGACGAGGCCCGCATGACGGCCGCGATGGGGGGCCATCCGAACCAGTCGGTCGACCTCACCCCGCGTGAGATTCATGAGGACGGTCTGGGCCAGGTCGTCCAGGTTGAAGCCCAGGACCAGAGCCGCGGCCCCGACCTCGCGGGCGGCTTCATTGAGGAGCCGACGACGCCACACTCCGCAGTAGGAACAGGGGATCGTCTCGGGGTGGGTCCGGGCGACGCGGTCCGTGGTGGTTCCGAGCCGGGTTTCCATCGACACGATCCGGTGTTCGACCCCCAGATCTAGCGCCAGCTGGCGGGCGGCGGACAGGGTCGTGTCTCGGTAGCCCGGGATGCCCTCGTCGATCGACACGGCTACGACCCGGACCGTCGGACGACGGGCGAAGTATCGGGCCGTCACGCGGAG
>JASHXS010000059.1 GCA_030043405.1 Thermoplasmata archaeon
GCCGCGAGCGATGGCCCTCTCCCCGGGTGACGAGGAGCTGCGGCTCGCCCGCCTCGTCCGCGCCCACGATCGGTGGCGGGGCCGCGACGTCTTCAACCTGCTGGCCAGCGAGAACGCGGTCTCGCCGGCGGCCCGCAAATACCTCTCCAGCGACCTGGCCGGTCGGTACACCCTGCCCCTGACCACCCCGTTCGACGGGGAGACGATTGACAACAGCTACGCCGGCACCCGGTACACCGACCAGATCGAATCGCTCGCCAACGACGCGGCCCGGCGCGTGTTTCGGGCCAAGTTTGCGACCACCCGTCCCCTCTCCGGACACATCGCCGCGCTGTCCGCGCTCGTGCCTTTGCTTCCTCCCCAGTCCCGGATCTTGGCCATCGCCCCCGAGCAGGGCGGGTACGATGGGTACGCCCCCGGGTTCGTCCCGGCGCTCTTCGGCTACACGGTCCGTCCGCTCCCCGCGGAGGGCCCCGGCTTTTCTGTGGACGCCGCTGCCGCGATCGAGACCATCCAGCGGGAACGCCCGGCGGCCGTCGTTCTCGGTCAGAGCTTCTTCTTGTTCCCGTATCCGTTGCGCGAGATCGCCGAGGCCGCCCACGCTCACGACGCGCTGGTGTTCTACGACGCGTCCCACGTCCTGGGGCTCGTCGCCGGCGGCGAATTCCAGGATCCGCTCCGCGAAGGCGCGGACGTCGTCTACGGAAGTACCCACAAGTCGTTCCCCGGCCCTCAGGGCGGGCTGCTCTTCACCGACCGGGAAGACCTGTTCGCGCAGGTCGATCCGGCACTAGTGTGGCGCGTGTTCGACAACGCCCATTGGAACCGGATCGCGGGACTCGCCCAGACCCTGCTCGAGCTGGAGCGGTGTGGAGCCGAGTACGCCCGCACCGTCGTCCAGAACTCCCAGGCGCTGGGGCGGGCGCTGCACGAACAAGGCGTCCCCCTCATCGGGGAGTCGCTCGGGTTCAGCCGGTCGCACCAGCTTCATCTCGATCGTCCGGAGCTGAAGCGCCGACACGGGGTCGGCGCCGGCGCCTTGGCCCGGAGACTGGAGCGCCAGCGCCTGCTGATCGACCTGGTGGGCCGGGTCGGTACGGCGGAGGTCGCCCGACTGGGTCTGACCCAGGTGGACATGCCCCGCTTGGCGGACCTGCTGGTTCGCGGCGGGCTCCGTAACGAAAAGGTGGGCGCCGAAGTGCTCGCCTGGCGCCGCCAGTTCCCGCATCTCCGGTTCGCCTGAACCGACGTTGGCGACCGAGCGTCCGCTCGGGATTGAAAAAGAAGAAGAAGGAAAGGGTTGGCTCGGGGTCGTACCCCGGCCTATTGCATCCCGTGCTCACTCTTGGAGTGAGCCGCGAGCTCGTCGGCCGATCCGAACGACTTACCGCACACGCTGCAGGTGTTGGTGGCGTTCTTGTTGTCGGTCCACGGCTGGGCGGGCTTCGCCGGCGGGCTGGACATCATCATCCGGGCCGCGACCATGCCCGCGATGATCCCGACGATCAGACCGACCACGAGCAGCAGGGTGCCGCTCGCCGCCGGGCTGAGGCCGAAGAATCCCGTGGGGGAGGTTCCGCCCGTGACGTTGTTGTACAGCGTGGTGTTGTAGTAGATGGTACCGCCGCCCGACGGAGCGGTGGAAGGTGTCACCACGATCGTCCCGTTGTTCCAGATGGTCGCGTACGGGGTCTGGGCCACGATACTGTATCCGTAGTTGCCCGGGGTCAATTCGTACCAGACCTTGGCGACCGAGATCCCTTCCTGCGTCTGGAAGAAGCTGGACGAGTAGACGAGGGCGCTGCTCGCCGAGTAGATGTTCAGCTGGACCGCCGTGGTGTACTGGGCGCGGTAGGCGACGGAGACGGTGATGTTGCCCGCCTCGGCGGCCCCCGTGTTCACCGGCGAGACCAGCGTGAAGACCGGCGCGTAGGTGATGAACGATACGACCGCGAACTCGGGCGTCTCGTTGGTCCCGACGTTGCCGCCGCCCGACGTCCCGTTGAGGTAGACGAACAGGTTCAGCTCGTAGTTGTCGATGAGCGTGCTCGTGCAGGTCGGGTCGCTGATCGCGCAGTTCAGCGTCGTCGCGTTCAGGGTAACCGAGTAGGTGAGGACTCCGGACTGGATCGCGGCGCTGACGTTCGCCTGGGTCGTGTGCGAGACATCGTCGACCACGTTGACCCACGCCATCGTGTTCGTCGGGCCGATCGTACCGGTGAAGTTCCCGTAGGCGAGTGTAAAGTTCACCCAGGTCGGGAGGGTGCTATAGGCGGCCGGCGCCGCGGAGATCGACGCACTGATCCACGTGTTGGTTCCATCCGGGTGGGCCGCCGCGACCGTCGCTCCGGAGCTCGCCTTGGCGCCGTGCGCCGCGGGTCCCGAACCCGCAACGCTTGGCACGGTCAGCCCCAGCAAAAGGAAAACGGCCAGGAGCCCGATCCCTACAGTTCCCAAAGTCCGCCACGTGGCGCGGTGCATAACGCCCCGGATGACTTATGCTACTTAAGCTTCTCGCGAGACGATTATCTCGCGTCGTACATCCGGCGCCGTCTCCGCCGGGGATGGGCGGGAACGGCGGGGTCCATGACGTCACGCGAAAGTCGGAAGGCGAGCCGAGCCCACCGGCGGGCCGTCGCCTTGACCGGCACCCCGGGGACCGGCAAGAGTCGCGTCGCGGGTCTCCTCCCGGAGGCGTGGTCGCCGGTGGAGGTGGGTGAGTGGGCGGGTCGGGCGGGGCACGCCCGTCGTCTTCGGGGTTCGTGGATCGTCGACCTGGCCGCACTCCAGCGAGACTTCGCCCGCCTCCACCGCGCGTTTCCGCACCCCGTCTATGTCGGCCACCTCGCCCACCTCCTGCCGATCCGCGACGTGATCGTGCTCCGCTGCCACCCTCGCGAACTCGCCCGCCGGCTGGCGCGGGCCCGGCGCGGCACCCCTCGACAGCAGACCGCCAACGTGGTCGCGGAAGCGCTGGACCTCATCCTGGTGGAGAGCCTGACGCTGGGCCGGCGAGTTTGGGAGGTCGACACGACCGGTCGTGATCCGAGGGACGTCGCCCGGATCGTCGTCCGGCTCCTCTCCCACCGCGGGCCTCCGAAGGTCGGACGGATCCGCTGGCTCGAGGACCCGACCGTCACCGACTATCTTTTGGAGCAGGCGCCGTAGGAGGCCCGATGGTGCTCGAGGGGTACCGGGCGCGGATCCAGCCGTACGTCGCCCGCCTCGCCCGCCCCTTCCTCGGCTGGGCCCCCTCGCAGGTGAGCTGGTTGGCCCTGGCGTGCGCCGCGTCGGCGGCGGTCCTCGCGGCCGGCGTCCGGTGGACGACCCCCTGGCTGTTCCTTCCCGTGGCGCTCCTCATCTTCGCGTCCGGATTGTTTGACGTGCTCGACGGCGAGGTCGCCCGGGCCACGGGCCGGACGAGCGCGCGCGGGGATTTCCTGGACCACGTGCTCGATCGGTACGCGGACGTGTTCATCGTACTCGGGATCGCGCTGTCGGGCTTCGTGAATCCCTACCTGGCGCTGCTCGCCCTCGTCAGCCTGTTGTTGACCAGCTACATGGGGACCCAGGCGCAGGCCGTCGGGCTGGGCCGGCTGTACGGCGGACTGCTCTCCCGGGCCGACCGCCTGGTCGTGCTGGCCCTCGCGACCTTCTTGGAGTTCGACTGGTCGCTCCCCCGGCCCTGGGCGCCGACTGCACCCTGGGAACGGTTCACGCTGTACGGGGTGGGGTTCACCGTGATCGACGTCGCGATGCTCTACTTCGTCATCGCCGGCCAGTGGACCGCGATCGCCCGGGCGTGGCGGGTCTATCGGGCCCTGCCTCCGGCCGCCTGACCGCCGGGTCCGCTCCATCCGCACCCTCGCGGTCGACCACGCGGCCTCCCCGGATCTGGTAGTACTGTAGGGGATGGTGGAGTCGCTCCTCGAAGCACAGCGGGTCGGGGGCCCGGTCGTGGGGGTCCGGCGCCGTCGGGTCCCCGTCCCGCACGCAGAGACCGTGACTCCGGAGGGTCTCACATTCGGGGGGAGTATAGCCGGCCCCGCCGTCGTGCTGGGTGATGTGCTCGACCTGGTATCGGGTAATCGACTCGTCGAAGTCGGGTGCCCCCCGGTAGGCGTCGACGATCGTTTCGGCGTCCGCCCCGGCCCGGTGCAAGAAGGCGGCGAGGGCGAAACGACCAGAGTGGGAGAGGTTCTCCCCCTGCTGCAACGTGCGCCGCATCT
>JASHXS010000060.1 GCA_030043405.1 Thermoplasmata archaeon
CGAACCGGATGCACCGGATGTTCTCGCCGACGACCCACAACTCGGTGATGCTGGCCGTCGACCACGGCTACTTCATGGGCCCGACGCGCCGCCTCGAGGACGCGGCCGTCACGATCGCCCCGCTGCTCGCCCACGCGGACGCCCTCGCGGTGACCCGCGGCATCCTCCGGCGCGCGGTGCCCCCGACGTCCCAGACACCGATCGTGCTCCGCGTCTCCGGCGGAGTCACTGTCCTCCAGGACGACCTCTCCCACGAGGCGGTCACGACCTCGATGAACGAGGCGACGCGGCTGAACGTCGCCGCGGTCGCGCTCAGCGTCTTCGTCGGCTCCCCGCACGAACACGAGTCGCTCGTCCACCTGGGCGAGCTCGTCAACCAAGGAGAGGCCGCCGGGATGCCCGTGATGGCGATCACCGCGGTGGGAAAAGAGCTCGAGAAGCGGGATGCCCGCTACCTCGCCCTCGCGTGCCGGGTCTCGGCCGAGCTGGGCGCCCACCTGGTGAAGACGTACTACTGCGACGGATTCTCGAAGGTCGTGGAAGGGTGCCCCGTCCCCATCGTGGTCGCGGGCGGGCCAAAGCTCGACAGCGACCGCGCCGCGCTCGAACTGGCACGGCATGCGATCGACGAAGGAGCCCATGGGATCGACATGGGCCGAAACATCTGGCAGTCGGACCACCCGGTCGCGATGCTCATGGCACTCCGCTCGATCGTCCACGAGAACGCGACGGTCGATGAGGCCATGGAGATCCTCGCCGCCGGCAAGGGACGCGCGGCGGCCCCGGCGTAGGCTCGCGGGCTGGCGTGGGGGCGACTGCCCCAACCATCTTATCCCGGACCTCGCTCGGACCTCCCGCGCGGGGATTGCCAAGCTTGGCCAAAGGCGCCAGATTCAGGGTCTGGTCCCGTAGGGGTTCGTGGGTTCAAATCCCTCTCCCCGCACCCCGATGGGGTTCGAGAGTCCGGCGCGCGAGTTTCGATACACGCTTGTAGGAGAGCGCCGGGCCGAGAAGATCCCTCGGGTAGCTCGGGAGAAGTCGTCCCGGCCCCTCCCCGGAGGAGGGATCGAGAGCCTGGATGTGCGGCCCCACCCGCCGGTGGGTTGGATAGCCCCGGCGGGGTTGCCGCCGGGGCGAAATGGTTTCAGGTCGCCAGGAGCCGAAGGGTCCGCTGGACGAAGGAACTCCCGGACCAGCGCTCCCGAAGCTTCAGCGCCGAGGCCAGCCCGTACGCGTACGGACTGAACACCAGGACCAGGAAGATCAGGGCCAGCATCAGGTCCCCGCCGGGGTCGGTCTGTCCTGTGAGGGAGAACACCCCGTTCATGTAGAGCCCGCCGTAGCCACCGTACGCCCAAATGGCGCCCATGATCCCCACCGACCACAAGGCCGCTGGACGCTGGAAGATCCCCAGCACCAGACAGATCCCGCCGAGGGTCTCGCCCAGTCCGACAAGGGTCCCGAAGAGGACCCAGTTCGAACTCAGGAACGACACCCCGAACGCGTCCACGACGCCCTGCATCTGGCCCTGGGCAAACAGGAGCCACTTGAGGGCACCGTCAAAGATGAAGATCGCACCGAAGAGCACCCGGGCGGCCGAGAGCGTCTTCACCGCATTCCGGCCGACCGCGGTCGCCGAGGTCTCGCTCACCACGTCGTGATTCGTCGGATGTCTCAGGCCCGCGTGGAGGGTCACTACTTCGCTCGCCATGGTCGCACCTCGGAATTGCATCGGGTATCGTGCTAATCAAGCGAGGCTCAATTCGAGTTGACTGGCCCCCCCCCGCCAATCGCGACCCGCCGGCTCCCTGGGACCTGACTGGCGCCGTGCGGGCTGCCGGTCGTAGCGACCGAACGGTCGCCATCCGGCCCCATCGAACGACCCGGTCCGCCCCCGCGGGGCCCTCAGCAGCGACGCGTCGACTCAGGCGGTGACCCGGGTCCCGGCTCGCCCCTGCAGGGCCCCGGCGAGAGATGCGATGTCGGTGATCACCGCACGACGGCCCCCCGAGCGCAGGTAGCTGAGCACGGCGTCTACCTTCGGGCCCATGCTGCCGTCGGCGAACTCTCCGGCCCGACGGAACCCCTCGAGCTCAGCGACGGTGGTCGCCTTCAGCCACCGCGGGTGACGGGTACCGAATCCGACCGCCGCCCCCGGCACATCGGTCACGATCATGAGCAGGTCGCAGTCGAGGCGGCGCGCGACCAGCGCCGCGGCGCGGTCCTTGTCGATCACCGCGTCCACCCCCTTCCATGAACCTGAGCGTCCCCGCACCACCGGCACGCCCCCTCCGCCCGTGACCACGAAGACACAGCGCGCCCCGAGACCGAGGTCGAGTGCCCCCCGCACAGCATCGCCCTCGAGCCACCGCACCGGTAGGGGCGAGGGGACCACCCGGCGCCAACCGCCGCGTCGACGATCGGCTCGCAGGGTCCACCCCTCCCGTCGGCCCAGCGCCCGGGCTTCCGCAGCCGTGTAGAACCGACCGACCGGCTTGTTCGGAGACCGAAACGCCGGATCGTGGGCGTCCACCTCCATCCGCGACACGAGGGGCACGACGATCCGTGGGACGCCGGCTCGTTCCAGCGCCGTCGTCAGTTCCTGGGCGATGAGGAAACCGATCTGACCCTCAGATTCGGCCCCGGCCACGTACATCGGCGGCACCGGGACCTCCGGCGCGCCGAGTTCGGCCTCGCGCACGAGGTTGCCGACCTGAGGGCCGTTGCCGTGGGTGATCACCAGTTCGTG
>JASHXS010000061.1 GCA_030043405.1 Thermoplasmata archaeon
GGACCTGGTCTATCTGAATCATGGCCACGAACCAATCGACCAGGCGGGCGGTCCGGTCGCCGCCGAACACCGGGAGCTCGTCGACAAGGACCCTCGAAAGTACCCCACTTGGGACCGGCGGGACTTCGAAGAGTTAGTTCGTCACATCTGGCCGGGGAACAACTCGTCGACCGTGGTCCGCCGAAGTTGGGCGACCGAATTTCTGCCGCCTTTCCGGGAAGCGGGCTGGTCGGCCGACCTCTTCTGGCTGGTCGCGGCGCTCCTGAGTCACCGCGGAGTGGAGATCCGACCGGAGTCTCTCACGGAGCTTCGGCTGCACGACCGGAACATGTCGCAGACCCGGGGCTCATCGCCCGCCGAGTTCCGCGAGCGCCACCGAGTCACCTCCAGCCGATTCGAACGTTCCAGCGCGGTGCTGGCCCGACTGTCGGCGACGCGTGCCGGGCCGAGTGCCGCGATGACCCGGTACCTCGATCGGAGTTCGGAAGGGTACCGGTTCTTCGCCCGCCTGGAGGCCGGCCCTGGGGCCCGCGAGGCGGCGGCGCGGGTACTCCGTCGGGGGCCGGGTGGCCACGACCGGGCCGTGACCGGCACGGCGCTAATCGCGCTCGCCACTCCGGGCGGTGCGCGACGGATGCTGTATCGGTCTAGCCTCCGTCGGTGGCGTCTCGGGTGAGCTCGGCCGGAGCCCTTAAACGACAACGCCCCTCCACCGGCCCATGGTCCGGGTGGGGGTCACCGGTGCCACCGGATTCATCGGAGGGGGGCTGGTCCCCCGGCTCGCACGGGCGGGTTACTCGCTGACCCTGGTCGACAACCACTCCGGACCCCTGCGCATCCAACCCGCCGGGCGTACGGTGCTGGAGGAGTCGTTCTCTGGCGAGGATGGCCTGGCCGCGCTGTCCGAGTGCGACGCCCTGCTGCACCTGGGCGCCGCCTCCGGCGTCGTCATGTGCGCCAACGACCCGGTCGGGACCGCCCGTACGAATGTGGAAGGGACCCGTCAGGTGGTGGAGATGGCCGCCGCTCGACGGATCCCGGTGGTGTTCGCCAGTAGCTTCGCAGTCGTGGGGTCCCCCGAACATCTCCCCGTGACCGAGCAGACGCCGGCCCGTCCGACGCACGAATACGCTCGCCAGAAGGCCGAAGGCGAGCGGATCGTTCGAACCCTGGCCGAGCGGGGTGCCGCGTCCGCGGTGATCCTCCGGATGAGCAACGTCTACGGCCGCTACGTGTCCGAGGGCCAGCCCATCGAGAAGGGGAACGTGATCACGCTGTTCGCCCAGCAGGCCCCCCATGGCCACCTCCGGGTGAACGCACCGGGGACGCAGCGACGGAACTTCATCCACATCGAGGATGTGTTCGCCCACTGGCTGGCCGCTCTCGAGTACGTCCGTCGCCCCGCCTCCCCCCGGGCCTCCCTGTTCAACTGTGCGGGGGACGAGGCGTACTCGGTTCTCGAGGTGGCCGACAAGGTGACCCGAGCATGGGCGGAAGCCCACCCGGGGGCCGCTCGGCTACAGGCGGACGTCGTGCCGAATCCCCGAGCCGCGATCGAGCTGATCGACCCGGAGTTCTCCGTGAGCCGCGAATGGACCGAACGGGAACTGGGTGTGCATTGCGAGCACACCGTGGACGAAACGCTGCGAGACTTGTTCGCCGGGTCGGCGGTGTCGTAGGCCCTCATGTCGGGGGCCGCGGCGTCGCCGCCAGCGGGACCGACGGACCGGGCCCCGTGGTTCTCCGTTACCATGACCGTCCGGAACAACGCGACGACCATCCGCGAGTCTCTCGCCAGCATCCTGCCCGATCTGGGCTCCGATGGAGAGCTGGTCATCGTGGATGCCCGTTCGACGGACGGGACGTGGGAGTACCTGGAGGGACTGGCTCGGTCCGACCCTCGGGTGCGGGCCTCCTCCCAGGAATGCAACCGGGGGACCGGGCGCAACCTAGCCGCGGCGGCGGCGCGAGGGAACATCCTTCTCACCCAAGTGGACGGGGACAATCGGTACGCACCGGGCATCGTGGCGGCCCTGGCGAGGGCCACCCGCGACGTCGAGGGGACGGACGTCACGTTCGCCGTCGGGCTCGAGGACTGGGACCCCTCCACGAGTCGTTTCTACGCGTGGAAGCGAGAGGCGTACCAGCGGACCGGCGGCTACCCGAACCGTCAGGAGGTCGACGACCCGCCGCTGCTGTTGTCCGCCTTCCGCCACGGGCTCCGCGCCCGTCGGCTCGCGGTACCCCACGTCGCGTGGGACCTGAAACCCCGTCCGGCCCGCTGGGCGGCCGGGGTCGGTCCGTGGCGACGCGCGCGCCACTCGATCTGGGCCGCTCGACGATTTCGGGTCATCGGATTTCGACTGCCGGAATTCATCCGCCTGCTGTGGCTCACGCGACGTACCGGTCTCCGGTTCTTCGTCGGCGTAGGCGTCGCGACCGTAGGATATGTGGTGGGCGCGATCCGACGAGACGGCGAGGCGACGCTCAGCGACCCGTTGCGTCCGCTCCACCCACCGGCCTCCGGCTAGCGGCTCCGCCCGGCCGCGGGATGGGGCTGCCCGAATTTGAATCGGGGTCCCGAGCTCCCAAAGCTCGAAGGATGGACCAGTAGAGCGCGCGGGGGTTAGGGCCCCCGGCGCGTAGCTACCCCACAGCCCCGCATCGGCGGCTAGACGGCGTCGACCCGTTTCAACGTTCGGCCGATGCGGCACTCGGCTGGCGCCGGGTCGACCTTCTCGATGCGATACCGCTGCTTCGGGGGCAACGTGGGTCCGGCGCAATCCCACCAGTTGGGGCAATCGAGCCGCCGACACGGGTATCGGCCGACATCTACCGAGCTGCCGACCACCGCGCTCCGGGCCTCGACGAGCACGGCTCGCGGGACGGTCTTGACCTCCACCACGTGGGCGTCGGTCTCCTGGAGCGCGCAAGGATGCGTCACCGACCGGACCTTGGTGACGGCGTACCGTCGGCCCGGTTCGAGGGTCAGGCACGCATGCCGGTACGGGCACGTCCGGCAGATCGGGGCTCCGCCTTCGTAGATGAACTCGAACCCCTCGCGTGCCTCCTGGACCCCGATGAGTGTGATGTCCGCCATGTTAGCCGATCACCCCGGTGACCGCCGCCAGTCGCTCCGCCGCTTCGCGGGTGAGCCCGTTGTCGCCCAGAATCGTGTAGCGTTCCGGACGGATCGAGTGCGCTTGCACGAGCGCATTGACGATCTCTTCCGGTCGCACGCCGAGTTCCCGGGCGCTCGTCGGGGCCCCGATCGTGTGGAGCGCATTCTTCAGTCGCCGCCAGTCGCCGCCGTGGAGGTACATCATCATGATCGCGCCCACCCCACACTGTTCGCCATGAAGGCTCGGATGCTCGCTCACCCGGTCGAGGGCGTGGCTGAACAGGTGCTCGCTCCCCGAGCACGGCCGGGAGGAACCGGCTACGCTCATCGAGATGCCGGCGACCAGGATCGGCCGGATCGCGATCCAGACCGACTCCTCCAGGTTGGGTTTGATCGACGCGACGTGGTCGATGATCTCCTGCGCCGCGTACTCGGACAGCGTGGCGGCCGTGCTGGAGAATTCCTCATTCCGCAGCCGGACCGCGAGCCGCCAGTCGAGCACCGCGGTGACGTTGGAGATCACGTCGGCGCAGCCGGACGCCAGCAGCCGGAACGGCGCCTTGACGATCAGTTCGGTGTCCGCGATCACGCCGACCGGGACGGCCGCGAGGGTGCTGGTGGTCGTGGCGCTCCCATGCAGGGACGCCCGAGGGGAGGAGATTCCGTCGTGAGCGGCCGAGGTCGGCAGGCTCACGAACGGGATGCCCAGGCGGGCGGCCACCACCTTCGTGATGTCGATTTTGCTGCCGCCCCCGACGCCGACGAGGAACCGGGCGCCCGCCGCCCGTGCCTCCCGCTCCACCCGGCTGACCTCCTCTTCGGTCGCCTCGCCGGCGATCAGCGACGTCGCCTCGAATTTGGATTCCTTCAGGATCTGGACCGCGCGATGGCCCGCGAGCTCCGCGGTGCGCGGCCCCGTGATCACTGCCCCCCGGTCCGGAAAGTCGAACTGCCGGCACGTCGTGCCCAGGTCCGAGATGACCCCGTGTCCGACCAGGACGACCCGCGGGAACACCATCCCGCGGGCCTTCCCGAACGGGAAGTCGTGGCCGGACGGCAGCAATTGCGCGCGGCTGGTCTCGCCCGACATTCTCGGGAGGGGCCACGAGGGGAGGCCCCTCTTTAGGCTAACGTCAGCGACCCGGGACGTCACCCCAGAGCACCTTGTGCTCTTGGAGCATCACCCGCACGTCGAGCCGGTCGGCCAGCACCCACTCGGCGAGACGGGCCGCGTCAGTGCCCCACACCGGCTGGAATACGAGGGTCGCCGGAGCGTGGTACTCCCGAAGGACCTTCCGCGCGTAGAGATAATCCGCCCGGTCGGAGATCACGAACTTGATCACGTCCCCGGCCCGAAGCAGCGGGAGGTTGCTCCAGCGGTTGTGGGACTCCATCTTCGAACTGGGACACTTGACGTCCACGCTGAGGACCACGCCGGGAATCGCTAGGTAGGGGGATACATCGAGGGAGCCGCCGGTCTCGATCACGGTCGTGACCCCTCGACGGGCCAGCTGTTCCACCAGGTTCCGGGACTCCGACTGGAGGAGCGGCTCACCGCCCGTGAGACATACGTGCCGGGTCCGGTTCCGGGCCACGTCCCGGAGCAGGGACGGGATGGTGCGCTCGCGGCCGGGGCCGAACGAATAGGGGGTGTCGCACCAGCTGCAACGAAGGTTGCACCGAGCGGTCCGGATGAAGGTGGTGCGGACCCCCGTGAGCGGGCCTTCGCCCTGAATCGAGTGGAAAACCTCGATGATCCGCATCGGCAGG
Organism: Thermoplasmata archaeon; assembly: GCA_030043405.1. Taxonomy (GTDB): domain Archaea; phylum Thermoplasmatota; class Thermoplasmata; order Lutacidiplasmatales; family UBA184; genus Lutacidiplasma. Next base: position 4,892 of record JASHXS010000061.1, read on the forward strand.
TTACTCGACCCCGCGCGTAATTACGCTTGGGGCCCGAAGAGTCCGCTGACGGCGGGTCGGCCGCCATCGTTCAAATAGGGAGGGGCTGTCGAAGCGGAGGCATGCCGCGGGGCACGGAAGCGCGATGGCAGGAGGCGTGGGCCGGCGCCGGCCTGGGCCGCGCGGTGCGCATTCCGGGCCATCGGAAGTTCTACGCCCTGAACGCCTACCCGGGGACGAGTGGGTTCCTCCACATCGGACACCTGCGCGGGTACGCCTACCTCGACGCACTCGGTCGCTTCCAACGGATGACTGGTGCACAGGTGTTGCTGCCGTTCGGCATCCACGCCTCGGGCCTTCCCGCCGTTACCTGGTCCCAGCGGGTCCAGAATCGGGAGCCCGCCACGATGGAGCAATTGGCCGAGCACGGGGTGGCGGGCGATGCGGTCCGACGCCTCGAGGACCCGGAGCAAGCCGCCCGGTACCTCGGACATGAGTATCTGAAGGCCGTGCGCGAGTTGGGGGTCCTGGTCGACTCCCATAGCTATCTCACGACCGTCGATCCGGATTACTCGGCGTTCATCCGGTGGCAGTTCCGGGCGCTCCGGGACGCCGGCGCCCTGGTTCAGGGCACCTACTTCGCCTCCGTGTGCCCGGTCTGCGGGCCGGTGGCGGTCGACCCGTCGGAGACCGACCTCAGCGCCGGGGGCGACGCGGAGACGGTCCGCTTCACGACCATCCCCTTCCGGTTGGAGGACGGGCGCACGCTCCTAGCGGCGACGCTTCGACCCGAGACCGTCTACGGCGTCACGAATCTCTGGATCGCACCGGCGGCGACGCTGGTCGCCTGGCACCACGGCGCCGACACGTTCCTGGTATCCCGGCCGGCGGCAGAACGCCTAGTCGATCAGCACGGCGGGAAGATCGGGCATGAAGTCGCCGGCACCGAGCTTCTGGACCGGGAGGTGGAAGTGCCCTTCGGGAGCGGGCGCGTACCGGTTTTGGCGAGTGGACTCGTCAGTCCCGACGTCGGGACGGGCGTCGTGATGAGCGTACCGGCCCACGCTCCGGCCGATGCGGCGGCCCTCCGTTCGCTCTCCGCCGCCGCCCGGGCGAAAGTACGTACCCCCTCCGTGCTGCTCGAGGTGGGTCCCGAGGCCCTGAGCAGTTCCGAGGAGGCCCTGACGCTGGGCGAGGGGACCCCCGCGGAACGGGCCCTGCGGGCTGTCGGCGACCCCGGTCTGGATGACCGGACCCGC
>JASHXS010000062.1 GCA_030043405.1 Thermoplasmata archaeon
CGCCTCGAGGTGGGCCGGCCGGTCCGACCGATGCTGGCGGAGCGGGAACCCACGCTCGCCGCCATCCTGGAACGGATGGACGGGCGGATGGCGTTGGAGTACAAGTACGACGGCCTGCGCGTCCAGGCCCACGTGGCCGCCGACGGATCGGTCCGGCTGTTCTCCCGGCGACTGGAGGAGATCAGCGCCCAGTTCCCGGACCTTCGCGCGGCCCTGCCGATCGCGGTGGCGCAACCCCCGGCCATCCTCGAGGGGGAATGCGTGCCCATCGATCCCGACACCGATGAGATCCGTCCCTTCCAGGAGGTCTCCCGGCGACGCGGACGGAAACACGACTTGGACAAGGCGCAGGAAGAGATCCCGGTCTGCCTGTTCGCCTTCGACGTCCTGCTGGCCGGCGGCGAACCGGTCTACGAGCGGCCGTTTCCGGAGCGCCGCCAGCTCCTGGAGCGGCTCCTCCGCCCGGCCGAACGAGTCCGGCTCGCCGACCAGACGGTTGTAACGACCACGGAAGCGGCGACGGAGTTCTTCGAAACGGCGCTCGCGGCGGGCGCGGAGGGGGTGGTGGCGAAGTCGGTGGCCCCCGGCAGTGGCTACCGCGCGGGGGCGCGCGGCTTTTGGTGGATCAAGTACAAGCGCGACTACACGGCCGGACTGAGCGACTCGATCGACGGGGTGGTCGTCGGCGGTTTCCACGGCCGCGGACGACGGGCCGGGCGATACGGTGCCTACCTGCTGGCGGTGTACAATCCCAGCCGGGACCGTTTCGAGTCGTTCTGCAAGGTCGGGAGCGGGTTCGACGACGCGGCGCTCGAGGCGATGCCGAAGCGACTGCGTCCTTTCGAGAGCGAGACGCCTCCCCCCGGCGTTGAGACCGGGGTGCCGCCCGACCGGTGGTTCCGACCCCAGGTCGTCCTCGAGGTCCGGGGCGCCGAGCTCACGCTCAGCCCGGTGCACCGGGCCGCCCAGGGCGCGATCCGGCCCGACGTCGGACTCGCACTCCGGTTCCCGCGGTTCACGGGCCGGGTGCGCGACGACAAGAGCGCCACGGAGGCGACGACCTCCGATGAGCTGCTCGAAATGTACCGCTCCCAGGTGCGCCAGGCGACCCCGGCGACCGAGACGGCGGACGACTCCGCCTAGGTCTCCCCGCTCGACGTGCGTCTCCGCCCAAAGGCATATGAAGGGAGGGCCCGGTTCGAGCCCACCGGGAAGGCACATGCTCGTCGAGATGACCGAGCTCTTGGGGCGCCAGATCTACACGCCGGACGGACGACTGCTCGGCGAGGTGGACAACGTGGTCGTGGACGTCGAAGCGGCCAAGGTCGACGGACTGTACGTCGACGAGACCAGCCCCATGTTAGTGGAGGACTCGAGGGCGACCAACATTCCGTACCGATGGGTGTCGGCGGTCAACGACGTGGTCCTTCTCAAGTACTTCCCGAAGCGGATTTCCCTGAAGAAGGGGAGCCCGCGACCGGCGAAGGCTGACGAGGCCGTCGCCGCCCCCGCCCGCTAGGCGCCGCGGGGATAGCCAAGCCCGGAAAAGGCACAGGACTTAAAGGCCGGAATCTCCGGCGAAGAGATCCTGTCGCGCAGGCGTACGCCGGTTCAAATCCGGCTCCCCGCATCGCCCCTTCCCGGCTCGGCGTGAACGTATGTGCCGGTCGGGCGTCGCACTCCCGTGCGGCGCTCCGAACTCGTCCGGAGTTTGGCTCGGGTGCCCAGTCCGCCCCGTCCCCGGGCTTCGCTCGAGCAAGTGGTGACCCCGCCCGACCGTGCGGCCGATCTCCTCGAGTCCGCCACGACGCTCGGCGGGCTCGCGGGCCAGTCGGTCCTGGACCTGGGGTCCGGAACGGGCCGTCTCTCCATCGGAGCCGCGCTCCTGGGGGCGGCCCCCGTCCGCGGGGTGGAGGTCGACGAGGAACTGGTCGGCTTGGCGACCACGGCGGCCCGCGAGGCGGGGGTCCGCGTCGAGTTCCTGGCTTCGGACGTCCGCGACTTCCGGGGGTCGGCCGACCTGGTCCTGATGAACCCGCCCTTCGGAGCCCAGCGCCGGGGGGCCGACCGACCGTTCTGGGACGTCGCGATGGGGGCCGCGCGGGTCGGGGTCTGCGCCTTCGCGCTCTCGGAGTCCCGAACCTTTATAGCACGCCGAGCGGTCGCACGCTCCGCTCACGTCGTCGCCACGCGGCCGGTGCCGTGGGAGTTGCCGCGAACCTTCGCGCACCACTCCCGGGCGCGGGTGCCGCTCGGGGTCGACCTCTGGACGATCCGAACCGGACCTGAACCATGACCGAGACCCAGCTGCCCGAACTCGTGCTCCCCGGCGACTACATCGGCGCGGCGGAAGAGTACCTCCCCGGCCGCGGCACCTACGAGAATCGAGGTCGGATCTACGCATCCGTGCTCGGTACCCCGAAGGTCGACCCGCGGGACCGGACGGTCCGCATCGAGGCTCGCAACGGGATTCCCGAAGTGAACGAGGGGGACCTCGTCTATGCCCGGGTGGAGGAGATCAAGACGGCGATGCTGATCACCGCCCTGCTCGGTCTCGCCGGCGCCAAGCGGCGGCTGCCGGGGGAACCGGAAGGCACCGTCCACATTTCGAAGGCGCGGGAAGGGTACACCGAGTCGTTCCAGGGCGAGTTCGCGGTGGGCGACGTCATCCTCGCCCGCGTGCTGCAGTCCCGGCCCTCCGTGAAACTGACGACCGCTCCCCCGCCCCTCGGGGTGGTGGCGGCACGTTGCCAGGTCTGCCACGCGCTCCTCGGACCCGGCTCCAAGGCGAACGAGCTCGCCTGCCCCCGATGCGGGAACGTGGAGCGGCGCAAGCTCGCGAAGGGACCGCGACCGGACGCCGCGAGCGATGGCCCTCTCCCCGGGTGACGAGGAGCGGCGGCTCGCCCGCCTCGTCCACGCCCACGATCGGTGGCGGGGCCGCGATGTCTTCAACCTGCTGGCCAGCGAGAACGCGGTCTCGCCGGTGGCCCGCAAGTACCTCTCCAGCGACTTGGCTGGTCGGTACACCCTGCCCCTGACCACCCCGTTCGACGGGGAGACGATCGACAATAGCTACGCCGGCACCCGGTACACCGACCAGATCGAATCGCTCGCCAATGACGCGGCCCGACGCGTGTTTCGGGCCAAGTTTGCGACCACCCGTCCCCTCTCCGGACACATCGCGGCGCTGTCCGCGCTCGTGCCCTTACTTCCTCCCCAATCCCGGATCCTGGCCATCGCACCCGAGCAGGGTGGGTACGATGGGTATGCCCCCGGGTTCGTCCCGGCGCTCTTCGGCTACACGGTCCGCCCGCTCCCCGCGGAGGGCCCCGGCTTTTCCGTGGACGCC
>JASHXS010000063.1 GCA_030043405.1 Thermoplasmata archaeon
CGAACCGAGCGCCCGACCTACGAGGACCTCGAGGAGGTCCTGAGCGCGGGGCCGCTGCTCCACCAGAAGACGGGGCTGAAGGGCCGGGACGCCCTCCTGGACGAGTTCGTCTGAGACGGGTGGTCAGCCCAGGTCGACGCCGAAGACGAAATCCGGTCCGGATTCGAACAGGACCGGGAACTCGGCCGGCGCCGCGAGCAGGGGGGCGGGCTCGAACGGCGGCCAGAGCGTCGTGCTGGCACCCGTGACGGCGATGTACTCGACGTCCAGCGCCTGCATTGCGGAAGTTCCCGCCGGGTCGAGCGTGCCGTTCGTCAGTTCCGAGACGAGCCGGTTGTACGAGGCGTTGAGGCCGGTCCATCCCGGTACCATCGGGTACAACAGCACGACATCGCGGTCGTACGCGGGGACGAACTGAGCCGCGCTGCCCGGGGCCGCCAGGAGACGGGCCCCGGAGGGCAAATGGGCTCCGAGATACGCGAGCAGGGCGAAGTCGTCCGCGGTGACGTTCCCGAAGTCGTGGTACAGGGCGGCGACCGGCGGAGCGATCTGCGTGGGAGTCAGGGCCAGCCCCGGGAGCAGGAGCAGGAACACCACCAGGAGCGGCGCCCATCGGGCCACCCCGGGCGCTCCGTTCCCGCGACGGCTCCCCTCCGCGGGCTCCGACGATGCGCCCGGCGACGGGGAGGCTGCGGGGCGCGACGTCGCCCACTCGAGTGCGAGGACCAGGGGGAGCGCGGCGACAAACCCGTACCAAACAAACAGCCAGATGGAGAGCTCCTGGGCACTGGTCAGGTACGTCACGTCGACTGCGGGAGCCCAGCCAGTCGACGCCAGCAGTTCGACGCCGAGGAGACCGAGGAGGACGACGAAGCTCGAGGCGAACATCGTGCGGAACCGACCCAATCCAGGCCGATCGAAGGTACGCCCCATCAGGACGAGCAATCCGAGCCCGGCGGTCAACAGTACGGCGAGCTCGAGCCGCAGGCCCGTAGACGGGGAGAGCCAGGTGTCGGAGGGACCGAACAGATACGGGTCGATCGACCCGACGAAGGAAGGGAGCGAAATCCCGAAGCTCGTTCCGGCGGTCGAAGCGCCGCCCCCCGGCACGAAGTGCGGGCTATGCGCGCCTTGGGAGAGGACGTACCACGTCGGGAGCAGCGGGAGCAAGGCGAGGGCCAAGGCCGTCGTCCATCGACCCAGCCACGGCCGGGACGCCCCCGCGAACTCGGGCCGCGAGATCACGGCCGCCACGAGGAGCGCGGGGATCAGCCACTCGGCGCCGACCGGGTTGAGGGCGGCGGAGTAGCCGGTGAGAACCCCGAAGGCCACGGCGTCGCCCCAGTGCGGAGATGTTCGGAGCCATTCGCTGCCTTGAGCGACGAGGAGCAGCACGAGGGGAAAGGCCAGGACGAAGTCGTTGCTCCCCCCGACGAGCACACGGGTCCAGCTCGCGAGGAGGGCGAGGGTCAGAGCGAAGGCCACGCCCGCCCACGGTCGGTCGAACAGACGTCGGCCCAGGACGTACCCGCCGACCGGTGCCAGGGCGAAGAAGAGGGGCGTGAGGAGCAGGCTTGTTCGCGCCCCCGGGAGCCCGAGCAGGAGCTGGGCGCCGCCGAGCCAGGCGGTCGTGCCTTGCGGATACAGGATCCCGACGTTCGCGTACGGCAGGAACGAGTACGAGAGCTGGTGCAGGGACAGCAATCGGGCGGTGTAGAGCGTCAGCAGGCTGGAGTCGTAGGTATTGCCCGTGCCGACCGGGACAGCCAGGAACACTTCGAAGACGAGCAACCCGAGGGCCGCCCCCACCGTGACGAGGATCGGCCATTGACCCAGGGAGCGGAGCCCGGTGCCGAACGAGGCCCGCCGGTCCACCGGGGCGCGGCGCAGGAACCCGGCCAGGATCACGCCGCCGGCGACGACCGCCGCCGCCCCCAGTACGGGGAGCGTGAACAGCCCCAGCGGCGGCGCGGCGACCAGGTAGAGGAGCGCCCCGCCCAAGTAGAGGTCGAGCAGCAGCCGCTCGAGAGGGTCGAGGCGCTGCCACGACGGGACCCATCGGGCGACCAGGACCCGGATCCCTTCCCCGACCCACGTCGCGTAGGCCGCGAAGCCCACCAGCTCGAGCACGAGGAGGGGGGCCGACGGGCCGGGAAGCATCGGACGGGAACGAGCCGTCTCCCCCTACAAGACGATGCGCGCGGAACGGTGGGTTTTTACCGTCAGTCGCCGCCCCCGTCCCTCGGGCGGATGTCGTGGATCCTTCCTCCGAGCGGGTCCGCGATGGCATCACGACGGTCACGCGGGGGACGCTCTACCTCCTAGTCGCCACGCTCCTCTTCGTCGCCCTTTCGTTCGTCTCGCGGGTCGTCATCGTCCGCAGCATCACCCCCGACGAGTGGAGCGCCTTTTCCTGGGGGCTCACGCTCGCCGGGCTTCTGTCGGCGTTCGGTACGCTGGGGCTCCCGAACGCCATCGCGCGGGGGATCCCGTACGCGCATTCCGACGACGAGCGTCGCGCGATGGTGCGCGGCACCCTCCTCGTGGCGGGCGCCGCCGGGGCGGTCGTCGCGGTCGTCCTCTGGGTGATCGGACCGTCCATCGGCGCCCGGCTCGGGGACGCGGACATCGGCACCGCGCTCCAGTTCTTCTCGGTCGCCGTCGGGTCCACCATCGCGGCGAACCTGATCGCCGCCGTCTTCCAGGGGTACGAGGACGTCACGCCGAACGCCCTGTTCATCCAGATCCTGAACCCCCTGCTCTTCGTCATCTTCCTCGGCGCCGCCCTCCTCGGGAGCCGGAGCCTGTCGTTCGGCCAGGCCCTCGCGGCGTACGCGGCCGCCTGCTCGCTCACGCTGGGGTTGGCCGCAGTGTATGCCCTGCGTCGGCTCCCCCGGTACCTGCCGTCCGGCGCCCAACGCCCGGGGGCCTTTCGGACCCTTCTGCGCTTCGCCTTTCCGCTCTTCATCGCCGGGATCCTCGGCAGCCTGACCGGCAACGGAGACACCCTGGTTCTGGGCGTTTTCAGTCCCTCGGCGGTGGGCCACTACACGGTGTCCCTGACGCTGTCCCGTCTCCTGCAGGTCGGCATCGGCGCGGCCGCCTACATCTTCCTGCCCGTGACGACCAAGTTCATCCGGCTCGGGGAGAAGGAGTCGATCCGGATCACCTACGTCACGGTGACGAAGTGGATGCTGCTGTTCTCGCTGCCGCTCTTCCTGGTCTTCTTCTTC
>JASHXS010000064.1 GCA_030043405.1 Thermoplasmata archaeon
TTCCACTTTACCGAGCAACCCGCCACGGAGAGGCTCGGGGGGTCGACGGGGCGGTGGCCGAGCGCTTGCTCGAGGGCGCGTTCCAGATAGCGCTCGGTGACCCGCTCGGGATGCTGGTGGTCGTTATCGATCCGTCCCTGGAACAGGAGCCGACGATCCGGGCCGAACAGCATCGGGTGGGGGGTCACCAGCGCCCCATACGCGCGGGCGATTACCTGTGACTCGTCGACCAGGTAGGGGAAGGGGTACTTCTTCTCGCGGGCGCGTCGGACCATGTTGTCGAGGCTGTCTTCGGGATACGCCCGCGCGTCGTTCGAATTGATCAGCACGAACCCGACGCCCTTCGAGTGGTAGCGCTCCGCCAGGTCGATCATGCGGCCCTCCCAGGCCTGGACGTACGGGCAATGGTTGCACCAGAAGGAGACGACCAAGTACGGGCTCCGGAAGCCGGACAGGGCGTAGGTCTTCCCGTCGACTCCCTGCAGCTCGAAGTCCGGGGCGGGGTCCCCCGGTCGGAGTTTGAACGTCGCCATTTCGGCCATGGCGAACCGAGCGGGGGTGGGTTCTTACCGTTTTACTCTCGGCCGGACTACGAGAACCGGGTCGGCCTCGCCCCCGGTCGACGAGGAACATGAGCGAAGGGATCCCCCAGCGCATCGACGGGGAGGTGGACTTTCGTTCCTGCACCGAAACGCACGAACAGCTGCTGCGAGCCGGACGGCGCGTCGTGCAGGTGGCCACGCTGCGGTCGCCGGGGGTCTCGTACGGGGTCGGCGTGCCGGCGGACGCGCCGTACCTCCGGCGGGCCGCCGAGAGCGGGGCCGAGGTGGTGCGGCGGAACTCCGGGGGGACGGGGCTCGTCCATGCCGCCGGAGACCTCCTGTGGGCCGTCGTCCTCCCGCGCTCCGACCACCGGGTGGGCCGGGACTTCGTGCACGCCTACGGGCGATTCGGCGGCGGGCTCGTCACCTTGCTCGAAGAGTTCGGCGTGCGGGGAGCCTGGACCGCGCCCCCGGGCATTTCTGACGACTACTGCCCCCTCAGCGCCCGAGGGTGTGTCCTCGAGGTGGACGGGAAGGTCCTGTCGGCGGCGGCCCAGCACGTGACGCGTCAGGCGCTCCTCCATCACGGCACGCTTCCCCTCTCGGTGGACCGAGCCCAGCTGTCGGCGTGGTTCGACTGGTCGCCGTCGGGACCCGCCACGCGACTCACGTCGCTCCACGATCTGGGAATTCGGGCCCGCGGACGGGACCTGGCCCCACGCCTGGCCCACCACCTGACGCAGTACCTGGACGGCCTGCGCCCCGAGTAAGTCAACCGGGGCGAGCGGCCCAGAGGGAGTCCGCGGCGGCGGCGAGGGCCGCCCGGATGCTGTTCCAGTCGCCCCCGGCCAGTCGGCGGTCCTCGACCACCGGTCGGCCATCCACGAAGACGGAGTCGATCGCTTCGTCATTCGCCGCGTAGGCGAGGTGCGAGACCAGGGCCTCCGGCCGCGCGGGCTGCAGGGTCGGATGGTCCAACCGGAAGAGGGAGAAATCCGCCCGCTTCCCGACCTCGATCGAGCCGAGGTCCCTCGCCTGGCCGAGCGCCCGCGCGCCGTCCAGGGTCGCGAGGTCGAGGAGTTCCTGGGCCGAGAGGGCGGTCGCATCCCACCGGTGGTTCTTCTGGACCAGCCCCGCGAGATGGATCTCCCGGAGCATCGACAGCGAGTTGTTCGACGCCACCGAATCCGTACCGATGCCGACCGTCGCGCCGGCGGCCCGCAACTCGACGATGGGCGCTACGCCGCCCGACGCCAGCTTGAGGTTCGAGCTGGCACAATGGGCGACGGCCACGCCGCGCTGACCCAGCCGACCGATCTCCTGGGAAGTGAGCCAGACCGCATGGGCGGCGACCTGCTGCGGCCCCAGGAACCCGATCTCCTCGAGCCAGTCGACGGGCCGGCGACCGGTCTTGGCCTCGTGGTCGTGCACCTCCTTCCGCGTCTCGGAGAGGTGGTAGTGGACGAGCGTCCGTTCGCGCTCGGCAAGCGCCCGGGCCCCGAGCCAGGTCTCCGACCCGCAGACGTAGACGCCCTGCGGCGCGACCAGCGGCGTGACCCGGCCGTGGTTGCGCCACCGACCGATGAAGGCCGCCGCGTTGTCGAGGGGCTTCCCGTGCTGGGTCGTGAATTCCGGGTCGAGGACCGCCCACCCGAGGAATCCCCGGATCCCGAGGGCGTCGACCGCCCGGGCGACCGCATCCTCGAAGTAGTAGAGGTCGAGGAAGGAGGTCGTGCCTCCGAGGAGCATCTCGGCGATGCCGGCGCGCGCCCCGGCCTCCACGTCGGCCTCGGTCCGACGGGCGTCCACGGCGAAGAGCGTCTCGAGGAAGCCGGCGAGATCGCGGTCGTCCGCGATCCCCCGAAGGGGATGCATCGCGACGTGGGTATGCAGGTTGACGAACCCGGGGACCAGCGCGTAGCCGGAGGCGTCGACCACCTCGGCCCCCTCGCGCGGCGCCGCCGGACCCACGTGCGTGAAGCGGCCCTCGTCCACGCGCACGTCGGCGCGGACCACACGGCGGGCCGCGTCCTGGGTCACGACGAGCGCGCCTGCGAAGACCCGGGCCGGCTCGCGTTCGCTCCCGCCCACGGGCGGCCTACGGGGGTCGGGCTAAAAGGCGTTCCTCGCGCGGGCGGTTCACGTCCGCCGGGTCGACTTCCGGGATGTCGGAGATGCCCTCCGAGGTCCGCACTTCGGACTCGGTGAAACTCGCCAGCATGCGTCGCACCCAGGGGCGGCTGAACACCAGGGCGATCGGGATCACGGCCAGCACGACCAGGATGACGTCCACCCACAGGCCCGGCACCCACGCCGCGCTCGGCATCCCCAGGATGGTCGCCGCGGTGTTCGGGATCAGCACGACCGCGCTCACGAGGCCGAGTAGGAGCGCGATGTAGGCGACGCCGAGCATGCGGATGTTCGAGGTGTTGGCGTACGCCGCGATCTGATTCGAAACCTCGGCGAGGCGATTGGTCGCCACGGCCAGGCGGTTGGACTCGGCGGCCTGCCGGAGGGCGAGCAGGTCCCGCAGGCCCTGGCCGACCCACGCCGAGAAGTCCTCGAGATGCGACAGCTCGGATTGGAGGAGGGGGAACACTTCGGCGAGGCGGGGAAACCGTTCCCCCATGGGCCCCTCCAGTTCCGCGGCCGTAACGGTCAACCGGCCGACGTGCTCCCGAACGGTTCGGAACGACCGGTGGAGAGCGGCGAGCTCCGGGAGCGTGGCTCCGTCGGGCCGGGCTTCGACCGCGTCGAGCCGCTCCGCAAGACTCTCGAGCCGCTCGAGATAGTTTCGGACGGCCCCCTGCAACAGGTTGACGAGGTCCCCGGTCGCTCCGTCCAGCCGATGGGCGGTCGCCAAGAGGGACGGCGGCGCCCGAGGTCCGAGCCACTGGGTCCCGCCCCGGGAGAGCCAGACGCCGTGGTAGGTCGGCGCCCCTTGAGGGTCCAGCGTCGCCACGAGGACGACCGTGCCTCCGGCCCCGTGGAGCACGGGCCGGCGCGGGATGGGACTTCCCGGTAACCCGATGCCCTCCAGCGCCTCGCTGACGGGCACCGCGTCCGTCGCGGTCGTGCTGATGCCCCCGCTAGATGTCGAGGTTCGTGACCTCGACGGCATGCTCTTGGATGTACGCCCGGCGGGGT
>JASHXS010000065.1 GCA_030043405.1 Thermoplasmata archaeon
CTCCGGGCCTCCACCCGGGTGACGCCGAGGTTGCCCACGACCTCCTCGATACGTTCGTCCTTCCCCCCGGGCGAGGCCGTGAGGGCGAGCACCCGTCCGTCGGCGGGCCGCTCCGCCCGGTAGCGGGCCGCGATCGGCACGTAGACGTACTTGCCGACGGCGTGGTGGCCCTCGTCGAAGACGAGGAGGGCCACGTCTCGAAGGTCGTACCGACCGGCGGAGAGGTCGTTCTGGACGATCTCCGGCGTCGCAAAGACCAGGTCGGCGTCGGCCCAGGTCCCCTCCCGGACCGGACGCCGGACGGTGCCCGTGAAGCGAGCGGTCCGCAGCGGCCCGAGCCATTGCCGGAACGAATCCGCATGTTGCTGGACCAAGGGGCGGGTCGGGGCGAGCACGAGGGCCTTCCCCGGTTGGCGACGCAGCACCTCGGCGACGATCAGGGCCGCGATCACCGTCTTGCCGAGGCCCGTCGGCAGCACGACCAGCAGGTCATCCGAGAGACCGGCGCGGGCCAACTCGAGCTGGAACGGCAGGGCCCGGATGCGACCGGGCTGGAGCAACGGGTGCTCGACCATCCCCTGGTCCACCCGCCAGACTTCGGGCAGCCCGGGAGGGCGGACCCGTCCCCGCGGAGCGACCCGGGGCTCCGGTTCCCCGAGGCCCGGGTCGAACTCGTCGAGCCGTCGCTGGTTCGCCACCGATCCTCCCGACCGGGCCCCGTGTCGCTCGACTCAGTGGGGCCGGGTCTCCGGCACCAGTTCGCGGCGCCCCCCGAGGTAGGGCTGGAGGACGGCGGGCACTTCGACCGTGCCGTCGGGCCGTTGATACTGCTCCAGGATCACGGCCAGTGCCCGGGAGGTGGCGACCGCCGTCGAGTTGAGGGTGTGCGGGACGGACTTCCCGGGCCGGCCCGCCTTCCCGAGGCGGATCCCCAGCCGCCGGGCCTGATAGTCGGTGCAGTTCGAGCAGCTCACGACCTCCCGGTACGCTTGCTGTCGGGGGAACCAGGCCTCGACGTCGAACTTCTTCGAGGCCACGCTCCCGAGGTCCCCGGTGCAGACGTTCACGACGCGATACGGGATCCGCAACCGTCGGAACACCTCCTCCGCGTTCGCCCGCAGCTCCTCCAGGAGCTTCGGGGAATCGTCGGGCCGGCAGAAGACGAACTGCTCGACCTTCTGGAACTGGTGGACCCGGAAAATCCCCTTCTGGTCCACCCCGTGCCCGCCGATCTCCTTCCGGAAGCAGGAACTGATCCCGGCCAGGCGGAGCGGAAGGACGTCCTCGTCCAGTATCTCGCCCTGGTGAAGGGCGGCGAGCGGGTGCTCGCTGGTGGCGATGAGGTAGAGGTCCTCCCCCTCCACCTTATACATCACGTTCTCGAAGTCCGCGAGGTCGGTGACGCCCTCGTACGGGGCTCGACGGAGCATGTACGGGGGGGCGACGGGGGTGAAGCCTCGTTCGACCAGCAAGTCGAGGGCGAACCGCTGCAGGGCCAGGTCGAGCAGGACGAAGGGCCCGAACAGGTAGTAGAAACCGGACCCGCTGGTCCGATGGGCCCGGTCGAAGTCGGCCATGCCCAGGGCCTCGAGCAGCTCCGCGTGGGACTGGAGCCCCGGTACCGGTCCGGCGGGGTCGCCCCAGGTCGTCACGACCACGTTCTCGGACTCGTCCTTGCCGAACGGCACGGACTCGTCCATCAGGTTCGGAAGCCGCCGGACGAGCGCGTCGCGGGCTCCCAGCAGCTCCGATTCCCGGGCCTCGATCTCCCGGAGCCGGTCCGGTATCGCCTTCGCCTCGGCGACGAGGTCGGCGGGGGCGCCGCCCTGGCCCCGGGCCTCCGCCATCCGCCGGCTCAGTTCGTTCCGGCGCTTCCGGAGGTCATCGGCGACCCGCAGGCTGGCCCGCCACTCGGCATCGGCGGTCCGGGCATCCGCGAACAGCTGGAGGTACTTGGGATTCTGCCGCCGGGCGAGGTTCGCCTCGACCTTCTCCGGTTCCTTGCGGACCAAGTCGAGGTCGATCACGAGGGGGTCCGGAGGCTCCCCCTCCAATAGTCTTTGCCGCCTGCCGGCGGACGACGTTTACAGCCCGCTCGAGCGGGCGGCCGACTCCGAGGGGCGAGCGTCACGGACCGGTTCCAGCGGACCCGGCCGACGGATCACGTGGCTCGTGAAGGCCCGCAGGTCCTCGCCGTGCGTGGACGTCGCCACCTCGAACCCGTTCGCGGAGGCCTCCGATTGGAGCGCTTCAAACCCGGCGGCCGTGATCGTGGCGGGTAGCGGCCCGGCGGGAGCGGTCCACGCGAGAGAATACACTTCCTCGCTCGAGCCGGCTCGGCGGAACGAACTGACTTCGAGCGCGAACTCGGGGTCGGCCCATCGGCCCGTGACCGAGGTGCCGTCTCGGAGCACCGCCGTCAGACCGGTCTCCGTGAGGGAGAGGCTGGTGGGCGTGCGATGGGTGGCCCAGCCCACGAGGAACCAGGCCGCCACCCCCATCACGACGAAGAATCCGGCAAAGATCGGGGCGACCACCGTCGCGAGCGGTGTCCCCGGAAAGAGGAGCTCCGAGGCGCCCAACGTCGCGATCCCCACGCCGACGGCTCCCAACGCAACGCCCTTTCGAAGGCGGTTCACCCGCCCGGGCGGAGTGCCGCCCGGCGACCCTCGAAGCAGCTCGAGCGAATTCGACTCGGGGTCACCGGCGCTCGTCGGGGCCATCGGGGGATCCCAGCGGCGGGACCCCGCGCGGAGGGTTAACGGCGGCCCACGGAAAGTCCGTAATTCTCCCCGGGGAACCTCCCGGGGAGCTGCCCCGCGCCTCCTCCCGCCGGGCGCCCAGCAAACCCCTATGTACCCTCGGGGGAGATTCGGCGCGAGGCGAAATCGTGGCATCGAAGGTCGAGGAGTTCGGGCTGTTCATCAACGGCAAGTGGGAGACGCCCGCGGGCGCCACCCGATTCGTTACGACGAATCCGGCGAACCGCACCCCCGTCGCCTCCTTCGTAGCCGCGACCCCCGCCGACGTGAAGCGGGCGATCGACGCAGCGCACCTCGCCTTCCCGGCCTGGCGCGACACTCCGGCCCCGAAGCGGGGCGGGATCCTCCTCGACGCGGCGCGCATCCTCAAGGACCGGAAGTCCGAGGTCGGTCGGGTCGTGACCCAGGAGATGGGCAAGGTCATCGCCGAGGGGCTGGGCGACGTCCAGGAGTCCATCGACTTCATCGAGTACATGGCGGGCGAGGGCCGCCGGCTGCTCGGCGAGACGGTCCCGTCGGAGCTCCACTCGAAGTTCTGCCTGACGGTCCGCCAG
>JASHXS010000066.1 GCA_030043405.1 Thermoplasmata archaeon
GGTGGCCCTTCGCCTTCAGTCCCCCATCGGGATTCACCGGGAGGCGCCCGCCGGCCCCGGTGTGTCCCTCCAGGGTCAGGGCCACGGCCCCACCGGGGGGCGCGTATCCGAGGTCCTCCAGCGCGAGGAGCTCGGCGATCGTGAAACAGTCATGGACCTCCAAGAAGGAGATCGCGTCGCGCTCGACGCCCGCCTCCTGGAACGCTTGGTCGGCCGCCCGCCGCGTCGCCGAGAATCGAGTCAGGTCGGGACGTTCCTGGACCGCCAGCCGATCGGCCGCCGCCCCCAGTCCCTCGACCCAGACCGGTGCGTCGGTGAACTCGTGCGCCCGGTCGGCGCGCGCCAGCAGCACGGCCGCCGCCCCATCGCTCACCGGGCAGCAGTCGTAGAGACCCAGCGGGTCGGCGACCCTCGGCGCCTTGAGGACGTCCTCCCGGGCGACCCGTTTCTGGAAGTGGGCGTTCGGGTTCCGGGCGCCGTTCTCATGGTTCTTGTGGGCCACCTCGGCCATCGCCTCCCGCGCCGAGGGATATCGATGGGCGTACTCCGACGCGATGAGACCGTACACACCCGCGAAGGTGAGCCCCGCGAGCCGCTCCCACTCCGTGTCGCCCGAGACCCCCAGCCAGTACCGTCGCCGGGCCGCCTTCAGGTCGGTCATCTTCTCGAGGCCCGCCACGAGAACGAGGTCGCTCGCGCCGGTCTCGACCGCCCGTACGCCGGCGCGCAGCGCCGCGCCCCCCGAGGCGCAGGCGTTCTCGACCCGGGTGGTGGGCACGTGCGGGGCCCCGGCCTCCTCGGCCAGGATCGCCGACGGATTCCCGATCTGCCATCCCCCGAACCCCAACGTCGCCAAGTACGCCTCGCCGAGCTGCGAGCGCTCGGCCCCCCGGTCGACGCTGGCGAACGCCCCTTCGACGGCGGCTCGGAGCAGGGCGCGCGGCCCCTCCTCCAGCGCCCCGAAGCGGGTGTGGCCCGCTCCCACGACCGCAGCTCGGTGCGCCAACGTTCCCCACCCGAGAATCGTCTTATCGGCAGAGTCTCTCGGCGCAGATAACGCTGGGGTGGCCGTGGACGATCTCGCTCCCGTCGTGGTGGGTATGTCGGGGGCCAGCGGGGCCCCGATCGCGGTCCGGGTCCTGGACGCGCTGAAGGCGGCGGGGGTCCCGGTGGCCCTCGTGGTGTCCGAAGGGGCCCGCGTGCTGCTGCGGGAAGAGTGCGCGATGACGCCGGAGGAACTGGCCGGCCGGGCCACGACCTCCTACTCCGACCACGACCTGGGGGCTCCGATCGCGAGCGGGTCGCGACCGACCCGCGGGATGGTCATCGTCCCGTGCTCGGCCAACACGGTGGCCCAGGTCGCGAACGGCCTCGCGGGCACCCTCATCACCCGCGCCGCCCACGTGCACCTGAAGGAGCGGCGACGTCTGGTCGTGGTCCCGCGAGAGACCCCGCTCCCGACGCCGATGCTCCGGAACCTCACCGCGCTCAGCGAGATGGGCGTGGTCGTGCTGGACGCGGCGCCCCCCTACTACCTTCATCCCCGGAGCGTGGACGATCTGACCGGGTACCTCGCGGGCAAGGTGCTCGACCATCTGGGGGTCCCCCATCAACTGTACCGCGGATGGAAGGCGGGAGGGTCGTGAACCGACGCGAACGAATCGGCCGGTGGCTCCCCGCGCCGCTCGCGGGGCTCGCGCTGCTGCTGGTCCTGCTCATCATCATCACGCCGATCCTCCAGTCCAACGGCCAGCCCGCGCCGGGGACGATCCTCACCCAGGCCGACCTCATCGTCGACCGGGTCGCGGGCTCCAACGTCACCCACTTCTACATCCGCGGGGTCGGCACGACGACCCGGTATTCGCTCGTGAGCATCGAAGTGGCGACGAACTTCACCTGGACGGGCGGCTTCCCCACGGGGCCCCTGAACTGGAGCCTGGTCGCGAGCACGGCCGATACCCTGACGCTCGTCTACCTGACGAGTGACACGCCGCTGGCGCTCAACGTCTCGGCCTTGTACCAGGCGGGAGGCGGCAGTGCGCTCTACACCGGCCTCCTCGCGTTCAACGTGGCGACCGGCGGAACGACGACCCTCCTGGCGGCCTCCGGCTCCTCCGGGATCTCCGTCGCCGGCTCGACACCGATCGCGAGCCTGCCGCTGACCATCCCGCTGGCCAACGTGGGGTCGGGGCCGTGAAGACGTCCCGTTGGGTCCTGCTCTCCTGGGTCGTCCTCATCGTCCTGCTCATCGTCGTCGAGCTCGCGGAGATCACCCACCTGTTCACGCTCCCGGTCGAGTCGGCGCTCGGCGACCCGCTGGTCTTCGTGCTCGCCCTCGTGTTCACGACCGTGGTCGCGCTCGTCGGCGCGATCTTCATCGGGATCTACATCTCGGCCCGGATCCTCTCTCCCTCCGGCTTCACGCCGTTCGAGGAGGAGATGCTCCGGATGCGGACCGACCTCCGGGACGTCAAGGCGGCGGTCGAGGAGATGCGCCAGGCGACCGCGGAGATGAGCGACCCACCGGCGAAGGGGGGGCCGTGAAGATCCTGGTCGTCGACAACGGGGGTCAGTGGACCCACCGGGAATGGAGGGTCCTCCGGGACCTCGACGTGGAGAGCGAGATCGTCCCGAACACCACGCCCCGGAGCGGGCTCGAGGGAGATGGGGTCGTCCTCTCGGGTGGGGCGCTCAGCCTGGAAGGGACGGACACCCCGCTGGGGCGGGTGACGGAGTGGATCGACTCGATCGACGTCCCGGTCCTCGGGATCTGCGTGGGGCACCAGTTCCTCGCCCGGCACTTCGGGGGGCACGTCCGGCGAGGCGCTCCGGAGTTTGGGGCCACCGACGTCACGGTCGACCAGCCCGCCCACCCGATCTTCGCCGGCCTCCCGCGTCAACTGCGCGTCTGGTCGAACCACAACGACCAGGTCGTGACCCCACCGCCGGGATGGGCCCTGCTGGCCCACTCGGCCGCGACGCCCGTGCAGGCGATGGCCCACCCCTCGCGCGTCATCTGGGGCATCCAGTTCCACCCCGAGGTCGAGCACACCGAAGGGGGTGCGCAGATCTTCCAGCACTTCATCGAGGCGTGCCGTCGCTAGGTCCGGCCGTCGCCCCCTCGGAAATATGTAGACCCCGTCGCTCCTCCCGCCCGTCTCATGCCGAAGGTTCGACGCGGGTCCGGCGTTCGCGAGCACGACCTCGTCGCGCGAGCGAAGGCGCTTCGGGAGTCGGTCGACTCGCTGCTCCCGAAACTCACGCCGGATGCACCGCGGGACAAGTTCGACCGCCTGCGCTCGGAGTTCGAGGAAGTGCGGGCTGCGCGGGACGATGAGAAGCGGCTCGAGAAGATGACCCGCTGGGGGGACCCCCTCGTCCGCTCGTACGCCGGTCTGCTGCACTACTATCTCGACCCGAAGACCCCCACACTGGTCGCCTTCCCGATCCCCGGCGGGGAAGTCTCGTACGCGACGCTCGCCCGGTCCACCCGCGAGGCGGAGGTGGCCGTCCAACAGTCGGACGACCCGAGCCGACTCCTCCTCGGCTACGTGGACTGGGCGCGGAAGGGTCTCCACTTCTTTGTCGGCCGGCGAGCGCTCTGGTGCACGGGGAAGTCCTCGCGGCCGCCCGGGGAGGTCGTCGCGGAGCGGATGGAGGAGCTCCCATACCGGACCACGCCCGAGCCCGGGGGACACCTCCTCCTCTGCCCCCACCTCTCGGCGCACGAGTCGCGGCCGTACCTCGAGGTCGGCTGGCCGGGAGCGGAGCGGACCATTCGCATCTGCCGTAAATGCGTCCGCGCCGAACGCCATCTCCTGAGCGCCCTCTCCGAGGGGGCCGCGGTCCCCGACCCCAGCTCCACGTTCCCGGTGGAGGCGGACCTGAACGTCCGGTGCAAGGGCGGGGAGGAGTGCGTCCACTCGCGCCTCCCTCCGCTTCCCAAGAACCTCCGGCGCAACTACGAGTACGGGCGGCTCGACGACGCCGCGCTGCTCGACGCGTACGTGGCCGAAGTGCGGCCGATCGTCGAGGGGACCCGGCGCACCACGCTCGTCGCGGGCGGCATCTGTTACGGTACCCAGGTCTCGGAGTTCCTCGAGGCTCTCCACCCCTCCCCGGTCGAGCGACGGGCGCTCGAGGCCGCGCTCGCGTCCACCTCCGGCTACTTCGAGGTGGACGAGCCGTCGGCCAGCCGCGCCCTGGAACGCCTCTGGCCGCTGCACGCGGAAGCCATCGTCGGGGCGATCACCGAGGACGCGGCGGAAGCGCAGCGCGCCCTCCAGGAAGCCCGGGACGCGCCCGGACGGATCGCGGAGATCCTGAAGCGGGCGCAGCGGCGGGGCGAGGAGCGCGAGCTCCTCGACTCTCTCCCCCGGTACGCGCGTCTCTCCACGGAAGCCGCCTGGGTCGACCGGGTGGCTCGGGCCTACCGCACCCACCACGAGACCGGGGCCGAGCGTACCCTCCTCCAGACCCTCCCGCGCGAGGGGAAGGAGCGGGGGCTTGCCTACGCCTTCCTGCTCGCCCTCGGACGAGCGGCGGCGCACGGTTGGCAGTTCACCCCCACCGAACAGGAGTTCGGGGCTTCCCTCGCCGACCCGGCCCGCCAGCTCCTGATGGCGCCGGCCCCGAACTACCACGAGGCGCTCGACCGTCTCCTCCGGGCGGCCGGGGTCGCCGACTGGGGCGCGCGGGAATCGCCCGCGTCCTAAACTCGGAGCCGACCCACGGTTCGGCCCGGAGTCAACAACTATCTACTCCTGACAACGGTTATGTCTCGGGAGAGGTGCCCGGCCGGGTCGGGCGCAAGCCTCTACCGGCAGGTCTAACCGTGAGCGTCGCCGAAGCTCCGCCAACGCCGACCGCCCTCGTGGTGGCGGGCGACGAGGAGACCCGGGTGCTCCTCCGTGGATTGCTGCGGCTCCACCACTTCCGGGTCGACGGAGAGGCCGAGGGCGCGGTCCAGGCCTTGGAGCTGCTTCGGAACCATCGACCGACGCTGCTGGTGGTCGACATCAACCTGGCCGAGGGGAGCGCGAACGCCCTGCTCGCCCAGGCGCGGAGCCTGGTCCCGTCGTTACGGACGATCCTCGTCGCCCCGGCGTCGCGACCGCCCCCCGCGAACGGCAACCTGGGCGCGGACGTCACGCTGTTGCGACCGTTCCGGATCCGCCAGTTCGCCGAAGCGCTCGTCCCGGCCGCGGGCCACTAGGCCCGGCGAACTCGGTACCGCTCGAGGGCCGCGGCCTCCTCGAAATGCAGGTCCCCGGGGACCACCACGACATGCAACGGAGGCCCGAATTCGACGGACGCGAGGGCGTTCCGGGGCCCGAACCACCCTTGGGCCGACTCTTGGCCCACGCGGGCGGCGACCGCCACGGGCGCGTCCGGGGCCACTCCCGCAACGCCGGCGTCGGCCTCCCCCAGTCTCTGAAGCGCCTCGTTCGCGGTCATGAAGCGCCGCTCTTCCGGCCGGAGGTCCAGGAGGAGCAGGGTATGGAGGCCGCGCGAACGATTCGCCGCCACCTGCTCGAACGGCGAGGTCGGGTGGAACCCCGGAGCGGCGAACGGCAGCGACACGGCCCGTCCGAACCGATAGTGCATCAGCCCGAGAAAACCCGCGGCGGCGGTCAGGATGCTCGCGTTGGGGACGTACTTCCAGGCGTGCCCGGCCCCCTCGGCGGCCAGACGGAGGGCCACGTGCGTCGTGGCGGCGAACGGGTCGCCGACCACCAGGAGCGCCACTCGCGGGTGCCGTGCCAGGGCGTCGAGGATGGGACGCTCCGACTCCAGGATCGGGCGGTCGAGACGCTCGATGGGGCGCCCGATCCGCTGGCTCAGCCGGTCCAGCGTCCCGGCCGGCGCGGTGGCCGTATACTCCTCGGCGAACACCGGGTCGCAGCCCCGGAGCACGTCCAGGGCGTGTTCGGAGAGTCCTCGCTCGTCCGAGAGCCCGAGCCCGACGAACCACAGTTCGCCCACGGAACCCGGGTCCTCACCCGCGGAGCGCCACGACGGGGCAGGGGGCGGCCCGGAAGAGCTCCTCGAGGAACCGCCGGGTGAGCAGGGGGCCGTCGGCCCCTTCTTCCTCGCCCCCGACCAGGAGGAGGCCGAACCGCTCGCGCTGGGCCGCCTGGAGGATCATGTCGGGCAGGCGTCGACGGCGACCCATCGCCGACTCGGGGAATTGGATCTGCTTGTGGAGCCGGGGCACTCCGCGCGCGCTGGTTTCCTCGTGCGTCTCCGAGGAGCGACCGTCGCCGGTCCGGGCCCCCATCTGGATGGTGATGACGGGCACGCCGCCCGAGCGGACGGAGATCTCCTCGGCGATGCGGACCGACTTCGGGGGCGCGGCCGGTCGGAACGTCGGGAGGAGGATCCGGGCGACCTTCTCGCCCGCCAGGGCGAGCCGGTTCAGGATCAGGACGTCACACGGTGCGTGATGGAGCACGCCGCTCGCGGTGTGGCCGACGAACGGATTGCGGCTCCGACGATCACCGCGCAAGGTCATGATGATGGCTTCGACTCCGACCGTCTCCGCGCTCTCCAGGATCTCCCCCGAGACGTCGGTGGAGGCCTTCACCTCGGGGTCGACCCGCACGTCGAGCGAAGCGCCTGTCTCGTGCGCGGGGACCACGATGTTGACGGAGGAGCGCCACTCCCGGGCCACCTCCGGCATGGTGGTCGTCGGAATGACGTGCAGCAACCGGATCTCGCCGTCCGCCTCCAGGAGGGAGGCGGCGAAGTGGATCAGCGGCTCGACCTCGGAGGCGAGGCGGACGGGCACGAGGATCTTCCGGTACACGCGCTTACCTCCCGATCATCGGCAGGAGGGCGAGGTCGAGTTCGAGCACGTTGACGTAGGCGACGCCCACGAACGGCAGGTACGGGTTCACGATCTGCGAATTCACGAGGTTGAGCAAGGTGGCTTCCGATAAGTTGGTGTTCAACGAGACGCGGGGGATCTGGACCAGCACGGCCTCCGGCGTGAGGTCAGGGTCCACGGAGGAACCGGACGCCGAGACGAGCCAGAACGGCACCGACGCGTTCACGGTGTAGAACCCATACTGGGCCATGTAAGAGAGCGTTTCGTTGACGAGCGCCGGGTCGCTCGGCCCCGGGGGCGTCGACGTGCCGAGGCTCGTGTTGTAGTCCGTGAGCGAGGGCCGTTCCCAGAACAGGTACGGCGCGTCCGTGTTCTGCGCGATCAGCGAAGAACCCGCGACCGTGCCGTTCGGATAGTAGAGCAGCGATCCCCCCGCCGCGGACGGGTCGATCGCCTCCGCGACGACCGTCACGAAGACCGGATACGCGAGGCCCGTCACGAGGAGGGTCAGGACGACCAGGATGGCCGTCGCCCGGAGATGGGTCGAGAGCGAGTGCGTCGACGGGATCCGCTCCCGCAACTCCGGCTCGGCGGGTCGCGAGGCGCCCCCACCCGTGAGACTGGCCGACGCCGGGACCGGGGCTTCGACGGCCACGGGGACCGCCGGCGCGGCACCGGGGTCGACGGGAGTGTGGCTCACAGGCCTCCCAGGGGCAGCGGGAGATAATGCGACACGACCTGCCCGACGACCTGGACGAACGGTAGCGTGGTGAGCCAAGCCAGGAGCAGGTAGACGAGCTTGATGCCCGCGAAGGCCGACACGAGACCGCCGACGCCGTAGAGGACCAGGTTCCGGCGGAGGAGGTCGATGGCGCTGCTCGGACGGAACGGCACACCCGCCAGGGCGAGCGGGATGAGCAGCGGGATGATGATCGCGTTGAACGTGAGCGCCGAGAGGACCGCGAGCTCCGGGTTCGAGAGGCCCATGATGTTCAGCAAGGCGATGCCGGGCAAGGACGCCGACCCCACCGCGATGAACAGCGCCGGGATGATCGCGAAGTACTTCGCGACGTCGTTCGTGATCGAAAACGTGGTGAGCGCCCCGCGGGTGATCAGGAGCTGCTAGCCGATCGAAACGACCTCGATGAGCTTGGTCGGGTCGTTGTCGAGGTCGACCATGTTGCCGGCCTCCTTCGCCGCGCTGGTGCCGCTGTTCATCGCGAGCCCGACGTCCGCGCGGGCGAGCGCGGGCGCATCGTTCGTCCCGTCGCCCGACATGGCCACCAACCGGCCCTCGGCCTTCTCGCGCTGAATCAGGGTGA
>JASHXS010000006.1 GCA_030043405.1 Thermoplasmata archaeon
ATCGCGACCGCGGCCGTGACCCTCGTGTATCTGCTGGTCGTATTGTCGGTGTCGACCTACACCTTCACCGCGCCGAACTCCCAGTTCACGGTCACGCTCACCTACCGAGATCTGGTGGAGCTGTTCCTTCTCGTGCCCATGCTCACGCTCCTCGGGGGCGTCGTCACGGCCATCGAGGACTGGCGCTCCCCGCAGGAGCGGCTGCCGTACGACTTCCCGCCGTGAGCGGCGGGGTTCAGGCCCCGGCGAGCTGGACCTCGACGATCCGGACCGGCGTCTTCGGCTTGTCCCGGCCGTCCCGCGGCACGGCGGCGATCTTCTCGATCACGTCCTGTCCGCCCCGAACGCGTCCAAAGACCGCGTGCTTGTTGTCGAGCCACGACGTCGCGGCGAGCGTGATGAAGAACTGGCTCCCGCCGGTGTTCGGACCGGCGTTCGCCATCGACACTACTCCGGGTCCGTCGTGCCGGAGGGTCGGCTCGAACTCGTCCTTGATCTCGTAGCCGGGGCCGCCGGTGCCGTCCCCCTTCGGGTCGCCGGTCTGGACCATGAACCCCGGGATCACCCGGTGGAAGGTGACGCCCGAGTAGAACCCCTTCTTCACGAGGGTCACGAAATTCTCGACAGTCTTCGGGGCGCGGTCCCGGAACAGTTCGATTCGAACGTCCCCGAGGGTCGTCCGGAGGGTCGCAGTGGGGTTCGCCATGCTGGCACGAGCGCGCCGGGATTATAATGCGGTTGCCGCGCGGTGGAGCCTCCACCATTAAGGGGCGGACCCGGTAGTCGGGTCGAGGGCCGGGGCCCCGAAGCGGAGTTCGATGCACCGCACGATCGCCTACCTCGGCATCGCGGTGTTCCTGGGCGCGATCGTCCTCATCGCCTTCCCCATCTGGGCGTTTGGCGCCGAGCAGTTCGACTCCGAGCAAGAGCTGGGGATCCTGATCCTCCCCGCGGGGCTGCTGGTCCTGCTCGCCGCCGGCGTCTCGACGGACCCGCGCACCACCACGGTCGGGGGGGCGTTCGGCAACCGCGAGTTCGACTCCAGTCGTCGGCCCGCCCGGTCCGCGGGCGTGACGCCCCCGAGGCTGCGGTACCATCCGATGGAGGCCGTCCCATGCGACCACTGCGGGACGATGATCGCGGCCGACCTCGCGCAGTGCCCTCGCTGTACGAGGGCTCGACCGTGTCGTACGTGTGGACGACCCCTCGGCATCGTGCTGGAGCGTCCGACCTGTCCGCGATGCGCCAAGGCGGAGGCTTTCTGCGACTGCCCCGTGCTCCCTCGGGCTGCGGCGCCCCGCGACCGCCTTCGCGGGCGGTGAACCCCGCCGAGATCCATGAGCGACCAGGACCTACCTCGAGGGACCGCGACCGCGAGCTCCGAGGGTCCGGTCCGCGTCCACTTCGACGGGGCGTGCGAGCCGGCCCGTGGCGGGGGCCTCGCCACGTTCGGCTACACGATCGAGGGGGCAGGGTTCGACTTGGAGGAGGGCGGGTTGGCGGTACGACCGTACTCGGAGCACGCGACCAACAACGTCGCCGAGTACGCGGGCGCCATTCAGGCCCTGGAACGGCTTCGGGGGCTGGGATACACCGGCCCGGTCGAGGTGTTCGGCGACAGCCAGCTGGTCATCCGGCAGATGCTGGGCGAGTACGCGGTCAAGGCCGAGCACCTACGCAGCTACCACGCTTGGCTGGGGCGGCTCGCGCGCGACTTCTCGGCGGTGAGGTGGACGTGGATTCCGCGGGAGCAGAATACCCGGGCGGATACCCTCTCGAAACAGGCGCTCAGCGATCACGCGCCCAGCGCCCTTCGGCACCGCCCCGCGGTCCTTCCCGAGGTCGACGAGGAGCCGGATCCGGCGGACGGACCGGACTAGTCCCACCGCACCGTGTAGACGAGCGTCCGTCCCTCGATCGCCGCCCGAGCCCGGGCGGTGTCCACGATCGTGGCGAACGCCGCGGCGGCATCGGGGGAGAGCTTGGGCCGCATGCCGTAGCCCCGAGGGGCGCCCTGGCCCAGGAACATCTTCGGCGGAGGAGCGGGCGGCGCCGGGACGTCAAACGGGCGCGGACGCAGGGGGCTCATGGGGCCTCCAGGAAGGGGGTACGGCTGCCCAGCTCCGGCGCCCGTACGCACGGGAGCGCGGCGAGCGGTAGTTCGTCGGGTTCATCCCACCCGGCTCCCAGCGGGGCCGCGGCGAGCAGGGGGCGCCCGAAGGGAATGTCCGACATCGTCCCTCGAAGGGTGTCGGACGCATGTCATACATAAACTTCCAGTTCGAACGGTCGTCCCCCGCCGTCGTGGGCCCGCGGGGAGCGAACCCGCGGGACACGTCGCGGGAGGGTTATGTTCGGCCCGGCCTCCTGACCCGGAGACCATGGGCGGACCCCTCCCCGCCGACCCGGCGGAAGTACTGCGGAGCGCCGAGTCGGAACTGCTCGACCTTGCGGTGGAGGCCTCCCAGGCCGACTGGGTACACGCCACCTACATCACCGACGATACGCAGGCGCTGGCGGCGAAGGCCAACGCCCGACTGATGGCCGCCACCGCCCGCTGGGCGAAGGCGGCGGCTCGGCTCCCGATGGAGCGGTGCACCCCCGAGGACCGGCGGAAGGCGGGGCTCCTCCGGGTGATGCTGCCGCTGATCGCACCGGCCGATCCCCGGGCGTCCCTCGAACTGACCCGCACGGTCGCGGAAATGGAGGGGTTCTACGCCAAGGGCCGGTACACGCCGGTCGGCACGACGGAGTCCCTCGACCTGCAGGGACTTTCCCGGATCCTGGCGGAGGTACGGGATCCCCACCGCCTCGAGGACGCTTGGACCGGATGGCACCGAGTAGGTCGCGACATCCGCGCTCCCTTCACCCGGTACGTCGGGCTGGCGAACGAGGGCGCCCGCGAGCTCGGGTTCCCCGACCTCGGGGCGATGTGGCGGTCGAAGTACGACATGGACCCCGACGCGTTCGCCCGTGAGGTCGAACGCCTCTGGCAGGACGTTCGCCCGCTGTACGACTCGCTCCACGCCTATGTCCGGGGAAAACTCCGGGCGGTCTACGGGCCGGAGCAGGTGCCGGAGCGCGGCCCCATCCCGGCGCACCTCCTGGGCAACATGTGGGCCCAGGGCTGGGAGGCGATCTTTCCCCTCCTGGCGCCGGCCGGCTCGGAGGCCGGCTTTGACCTGACGAAGGTCCTCACGGAGCGGGGCACCAGTGCCACCGAGATGGTCCGCTACGCCGAACGGTTCTTCGTCTCGTTGGGACTCCCGGAGCTGCCGTCCTCGTTCTGGGAACGGTCGATGTTCCTGCGTCCCCGGGACCGGGAGGTCATCTGTCACGCCAGTGCGTGGGACATCGACTTCCGCTCCGACCTGCGTATCAA